>JBIITV010000205.1:0-6327 GCA_044340325.1 Lysobacteraceae bacterium | reverse complement strand
GCCAGAAGCCGAAGCTTCACCAACAGGCCGGATATACGTTCGCAATCTCAACCCTGATCGAAAAAAGCGGTTGGCAATCGGGAGGAGTCCATATACACCCTACATTTCTCTTCGATAGACGGAGTCGACAGACATGAAAGCCCCCATGAGAGTTGCCGTGACCGGCGCCGCCGGCCAGATCGGTTACGCCCTGCTGTTCCGCATCGCTTCGGGCGAAATGCTGGGCAAAGATCAGCCGGTGATCCTGCAGATGCTGGAACTGCCGCTGGAAAAAGCCCAGGCAGCGCTCAAGGGCGTGATGATGGAGCTGGAAGACTGCGCGTTCCCGCTGCTGGCCGGCATGGTCGGCACCGACGATCCGAACGTTGCGTTCAAGGATGTCGATGTGGCCCTGCTGGTCGGCGCGATGCCGCGCGGCCCGGGCATGGAGCGCAAGGATCTGCTGCTGAAGAACGCAGAAATCTTCACCGTGCAGGGCAAGGCGCTTAACGCCGTCGCCAGTCGCAACGTCAAGGTGCTCGTCGTCGGCAACCCGGCCAATACCAATGCCTACATCGCGATGAAATCCGCGCCCGATCTGCCGGCGAAGAACTTCACCGCGATGCTGCGTCTCGACCACAACCGCGCGCTGTCGCAGCTGGCGAACAAGGCCGGCGTCGCGGTCGGCGATATCCAGAATATGGTGGTGTGGGGCAACCACTCGCCCACGATGTATCCGGACTACCGCTTCGCCACCGTCAACGGCGCGTCGCTGAAGGACAAAATCAACAACGCCGACTGGAACGCCAGCGCGTTCATTCCGCAGGTCGGCAAGCGCGGCGCGGCGATCATCGAAGCGCGTGGCCTCTCGTCCGCCGCGTCCGCCGCCAACGCCGCCATCGACCACATCCGCGACTGGGTGCTGGGCACGGACGGCAAGTGGGTGACCATGGGAATCCCGTCCGATGGCAGCTATGGCATTCCCGAAGGCGTGATGTATGGAGTCCCGGTGACCTGCGCCAACGGCGAATACACCCGCATCGAAGGTTTGCCGGTGGACGACTTCAGCCGCGCCGCGATGGACAAGACGCTTGCGGAATTGGAAGAAGAGCGTGCTGGTGTTGCGCATTTGCTCTGATCGCATGGCATACGTAATCCACAACAACGCCGGGCATTGCCCGGCGTTGTTGTTTGCGGTGTTTGGCGACTGAACCAAGCACCACCTGTCTGTCATCCCGAGCGTAGCGAGGGACCTGCTTTCCTTTAGAGGAACCGGTGGAACCGGGACACCCACAAATCGCGAGGAACCGGGACACCCACAAATCGGATTTCCCTGACACCCGCTTCAGCAGTTCCCCGACATCACACCCGTCTTGCTTCCGCGATACTGAGGCATGACCCGTCCCCGCTCGCACATTGCCCCGCACCACAGCCCCGGCGCCTTCCACTGCGTCCAGCGTTGCGTCAGGCGGGCGTTCCTCTGCGGCATCGACTCCTACAGCGGTCTGTCGTTCGAACATCGCAGAGGCTGGATCGAACAACGCATCCGACTCGTGGCCGATTGCTTTGCCGTCGCGATCGACGCCTATGCCGTCATGAGCAACCACTTCCACCTCGTGCTGCGCATCGATCCGGGCGAGGCACTGCACTGGTCCGATGACGAGGTCGCCGAGCGCTGGGTCAGCCTGTTCCCTCCCCGCGAAAGCAGCGGCCACGCCATCGAAAGCAAGCGCCTGCGATTGCTGGCAGATCCGGCTCGGATCGACACCCTGCGCCAGCGCCTCGGCAATCTCTCCTGGCTGATGCGCTGTTTGGTCGAGCCCATCGCTCGCCGCGCCAATCGTGAAGATGGCTGCAAGGGACGGTTCTGGGAGGGGCGCTACAAGTGCCAAGCGCTGTGTGACGAACGGGCCATCCTCGCCGCCATGGCCTATGTCGACCTCAACCCGATTCGCGCCGGCATGACGGATCGGCTCGACACATCGGCCTACACGAGCGCGGCAGAACGCATCTCGCAGATAACAAACAATCCAGCGTTGGTAACGTCACCGCTCAAGCCTATTGCCGGCAGCCAGCGCGCGGCTTTCGACATCACGACCGCCGACTACCTTCGTATCCTTGACTGGACCGGCCGACAGCTTGCGCCCGGCAAGCGCGGGCGAATTTCACCGGAGGCGCCCGCGATCCTGGCGACGATCGATCATGACGGGACCCGCTGGGCTACCCGCGTCACCGCATTCGGCAGCGGCTGGCATCGCGCTGCAGGCTCGGCACAGGATCTGGTCGCTATGGCCGAGCGGATGGGACAGCAGTGGCTGAAAGGCATCCGGCTTGCGTTGAAGCTGGGTTGAGACATCGCGAGGCGAATCGTCGCCCGGCCGGGAGCACGGTCCGTGGGCGATGGTTTTCGATGTGTCCCTCCTCATCCCTTGAACTGGGATCAGCAGGCAGAGGAGCGGAACTGGCCTGGTTTCTGGGAAGAAAAGTGGGTGTCCCGGTTGGTCCGACATCCTAAAAAAGGCCGCCGCGTACTTTGCCAAGCTGTCCGGGTGAAGTACGCCTTCATGCGCGATCACGCGCACGAGTTTCGGTTGCTGGCGATGTGTCGGGTGTTCGGGGTGCATCGCAGCGGCTACTACGCGTGGTTGCGCACGCCATTGAGCGTGCGAGCCCGGGAAGATGGTCGGGTTCTGGGTCTGGTGAAGCAGTCGTGGCTGGAGAGCGGTACGGTCTACGGCTATCGCAAAGTGACCGCCGACCTGCGCGAGCAAGGTGAAGCCTGCGGCAAGCATCGAGTGGCGCGGCTGATGAGGTCCGAAGGCCTGAAGGCGCAGGTCGGCTATGGGCGTGGGCCGAACCATCACGGGGGCAAGCCGTCGACGGTTGCGCCAAACCATCTGGACAGGCAGTTCGAGGCGACAAAGCCCAACACGCACTGGGTGACGGACATCACCTACCTGCGTACGCACGAGGGCTGGCTGTATCTGGCCGTGGTGATCGACCTGTTCTCGCGGCAAGTGGTGGGCTGGTCAATGCGACCGACGCTGCACAGCGATGTGGTGATGCAAGCACTGCTGGCGGCGGTATGGCGTCGCAAACCGCCGCCCGGCCTGATGTTGCACTCGGATCAAGGCTGCCAGTTCACTGGCGGCGAGTGGCAACGATTCCTGAAGGATCACCAGATGATCTGCAGCATGAGTCGTCGCGGAAATTGCCACGACAACGCCGTGGCCGAGAGCTTCTTCCAGTTGCTAAAGCGGGAGCGAGTGAAGCGGAAGATCTACCCGACACGGGATCACGCTCGGGCCGATGTGTTCGACTACATCGAGATGTTCTACAA
This sequence comes from Lysobacteraceae bacterium, assembly GCA_044340325.1. Taxonomy (GTDB): domain Bacteria; phylum Pseudomonadota; class Gammaproteobacteria; order Xanthomonadales; family Xanthomonadaceae; genus Lysobacter_I. The sequence goes on along the minus strand of JBIITV010000205.1, from coordinate 3,008 downwards.
CCCGGTGCGCAGGCATGGCAACAACCAGGGCCTGTCTCCGGTAGAGTTTGAAAAGCAGTCCCTACGACACGGCTCGTGAGTGTCTGCAGAAGCCGGGGCGATTCAGGCCGGGAGCATGGCCCGTGGGCGATGGTTTTCGACCTGCCCGTGCTCACCCCTTGAACTGGGATGAGGAGGGAGACGAGCGGAGCGGGTCTGGTTGCTGGGAAGAAAGTGGGTGTCCCGGTCGTTTTGGGGAAGAAAAGTGGGTGTCCCGGTCGTCGGAGCTTCCCTTCATTCCCATGAACTGGGATAACGAGGGAGACGAGCGGAGCTGGCCTGGTTGCTGGGAAGAAAAGTGGGTGTCCCGGATCTGAGGCTTAAGTAAGTGCCATTCGAACCTGACTCCTTTTTGACCCAGCATAAAACCAGTCCAAGTTTTTATCCGCACCCCCAGTGGGTCAGTTTTCACTCGGCGGCAACACAATGGCGCTCCAGCGAACAGGCGAATGCGACGCATACGCAGCAGGCGGCTCGCGAGCAGGCGAAGCAGCTCTCAGCGCAAGGCATAATCCGCCTCATCCGGTGATCCAAGTTTCGATGGCCTGAACAATGACGACTTTTTGCTGGATAGGCAATGAAATCCTCACTGAGACGCTGTCGTCCAAGTAGTCGGGAAGAACGGGGGGGCGTTCTCCCAGGTACACGTCCGGGGGAAGCAAACCTGCTGACATTGAAACATTCTGATGATCGCCGTAGCGTTTAAACAGAACCGGAACAACTTCTATGTTGTTTTGCAGCAAGCCAAGAGCCCGATGGTTTCCATCCCGCAGCAGATAGCGCCCGCGAGTATAGGCAACCTGAAGCAACGATAGCTGCGTCATATTCACAAAACCGGTGGCCAGGCCGGTCTGACCGCGTGAGGGAACCTTGCTCTGGTACGCCCCGGCCACGCGAAAATTTGGATTTCTGGAAGTGAGCACAAAGCGATTTCTGGGCTCGTCGTAACTCGTCGAAAAGTCCGTATCCGAAACCTCAAGCGGAAGTGTAATCCGCGCAAGCGACAGAAGATCGTCCTTGTCAGCGTCTCGAGTACGCTCTATCGCATGGTCGAGAAATGCGGCAGGCTGAACGCAACAGAGCTTACGGAGATTCGCGACGCGCACAATCCACCCCTCTTTTCGAAACTGCTCCGTAGCTGGATGTGCATTCAGTTTCTCAATATACGGTGTCAGCACTGCGGGCGGGTCCATGACCACGTCCGTCTGGTCAATTTGCGATGGACGGCCCCTCATCGCGTCCAGGGCGCTACGAAAAAGCTCCAATCGGTTCTCTTTCTCTCCGAGCGCGGGATCCTGAGAAAGTAGCCGAAGAGCCTGTTCTTCGGGCAACCAAGGGAGGATTACTCTCGCATCCCGCACTGCGGGACGAATTCCGTGAATTGAATTGATCTCTTCCATCGGTATAGCCCTCTTGTTCAATATTGCGAACCGCTGCGGCTCGTTCCATCGGCTATCTTCGTTCGCGCAACCAACAGTACTTGATCACAGGTACTTGGCGCTGGGGCCCCAGTGGGTGTAACTCCAAGAATATCCGTTCTTGAGGTTTGCGCTCTGCGTTTGTGGTGCGCCGCTTGGGGAATTGCTGCTATAGGTATACTGCGTCAAAATCTGCGGCATGGTTGCATCGATTCCGTCCATCGCGAGCGGTGCCAAATCGGTCCCCGAAAGCCGCATCCATAATGCCCCTGGGCCGGTTCCGCCAGTCGAAGGGTTCCACCAGTTCTCATGATTCACTTCCTGCGGAACTGAAATTGAGCTGGGCAAGTCATTAATGAAACTGCTGACACTGGCCGGAGTTGCTCCGAGAATGAACTGCGTGATCCATAACCAGAGCAGAAACCACTCCGCCGCTTGCTCAGTTTGCCCTGGCGTACTTATTGCGGTTTGAATCGTTGCGATGAAGTCTGAGCTATTTATTCTCTGCCTGACCCACGTTAGCGCAGCTTGACACTGTTCGGCGCTCTGAAGCGTCTGTAAGGCGGTGCTGGTCGGAGAAAATCCTTCCGTGGCAACGGCCGCCATCGTCGGCGTCAGCACCGTGACGAACTTGTTATTGAAGGCCTCGAGCCCTTGGCTTCCCGAGGACAAAGCGCTGGAATTGAGACCGAGCCCTTGAACCTGGCCGTTGATTGCATCCGTGAGGACAGCAACGGCGTAATTTCCCCACCACGAGTCTCCGCAGGTAGACTCGACAGTTGACACGAGGGCCGCAATGCCCGAGGCCACAGAATCTTCCGACACATTCGCAAAGAATGCCTGCTGGTGACCGCTCATCGTCCCACTATAACTATAGCTCGAAGTATTTCGGTATCCGAAGCCATTGCTGCTGCAATAGGGCTGGGGAAAAATCTGAAAGTTGACCATATTTACCGCAAGAAGTTTCGCCAGAGCGCCGCGATGTACCTCTTGAAAGTCCTGTTCTCCGTAATAGGGGAGTGCATTAATTAGTGTATGCACATTTTGTTCAAGCGTCGATGAAGCAGTTAATGCCTCTGCGACAGACAGCTTGTCGCCCTGGGCAGAGAGAAGAGACGCGGCAAAGGTCGCTTGCATTTGCGAATAGGGATTGGAGCTAGCCATATGCAACTTACCTCTTCGAAACAATTAGCTTTGCGATGGAATCGGAACCTGAATTGTAAAACTGACGCTTTCCGATCCGAGGCTGTTCTTCTGCGTAATCGTGAATGTCGTGGGCCCATAGGAAGATGAGGTTGCGGTTGAGCTTCCGGTTATCTGACCAGTATCTGAAGAGAAAACCAGGAACGACGGAAGTGACGGCGCTATTGAGTACATTGGCGTAGTCGAAGCACTCACAGCAGCCGCATTGTCGCAACCGTAAGTCGTCGGCCCTGCAAAATAGCTCAGGCCATCACGGCAACTCGATTTGCGGCTCTCTCGCCCATCTGTGCATTCCATTGCGCCCAGATCTTGACCAGAAAAAGTCGCACAAAAAACGGCCCAAGACCC
>JBIITV010000068.1:0-22990 GCA_044340325.1 Lysobacteraceae bacterium | reverse complement strand
CTGCATGGCGGACTCCTCCTGCTTCGTGACTGGTGGATAACGCCTTCCAGTCTGGCACCTAGATGCCGAAGAAGTGGGAGGAGTCCATTCCATTGGGCTTTATGCCCACCATCGCGGCGAACGCGTTGTCGCAGACAATGATCGAAGTCGAATCAAGCGCCAGCGCAATGATGACTGCCATTGTTCAAGTGTCATGGCGGTGGGCATGAAGCCCACCCTACGAGATCTGGTTGTGTCGTCCTGATTGTGTCGGTTGCGGGAGTTGCGAGAAGGCGTGTGCTGTTTGCGCTGCGCCGGTGACACGAGGCGGCGGTGATATGGGAATGATGCCGACTTGAGCGCGGAGAAACGCCGAAGCACGCTCAGTCGCGTGTGATCATGCAACTTCTGTCCTTGCTTTCAAATCCAACAACGCCGGGAGGCCGGACATGACGTCCTTCAACATCACATGGCTGGTCGCGTTCGCTCTGCTCATGGTCTTCTCTGGCTGGATCGGCCGCCAGGCAACGAACAACGCTCTCGGTATCCTGATCGACAGTCGCGGGCGTATCAGTCTTACCCACTTCCAAGTGGTGGCATGGACGCTGACGATTCTCTCTTCACTGATCGCAGCGTTCGTTGACACCGGTTTCGATGCCGGCAAAGTAGACTTACCTCTCGAACTGCTCGGGCTCATGGGTATCAGTGCAGGATCGGCGGCTCTCGCAACCGGAGTCAAGGCAGCGAAGGATGCTCCCGGCGCGCCGGCCAACATCGCGCGAAGCGGTGCGTTCACCCTTTCCGATGGAACTTCAAAAACCATCTTCCCAAAGTTCTCGCAGATGTGGCTGGAGGAAGAGGGCGACAGTGCCGACGTCACCATCAGCATCACCAAATATCAGAACTTCATCTTCACGGTCATTGCCCTCGCCGCGTACGTCGCGCTTTCCATCAAGGCCCAGGCAGTCGCCTCCTTGCCTGCGAACATTGTCTGGATGATCGGCATCAGCCATGCCGGCTACGTTGCCGGGAAGGTCCCTGACAAGCAGGGCTAGACGCGACTTGAACCTGCCCCCTCAGGACCGGACGCCAGGAAGCGCTACTTTCATCGCCCCTGGAGGTTCCCATGCAACCCATGAACCTGTCCCGGTATGCAGCGCCTCAATCGATCACCACCACCTCCACGCCCTCGTGGATCGGTGGCTCCGAGGTCGGGTCGACGAACAGCCAGCGCAGCAGCGCGCGGTAGAAGGCGAACAGCGGCGTGCGCGACGAGATTTCGTTGCGCACGCGCTCGCGGGTGAGCTTGAACGACGCGTGCGATTCGCGCGTGAGGCGTTCGCGTTCGTGCAGGAAGTTGGACAGCGGCTGCACCTGCAGCTCGAAGGTGCGCCCCGACCACGCGACCACGCTCTTGATCGCCGACCAGCCCGAGTGCTTGCGCGACTCGCGCGCCAGGTAGTCCTTGACCTCGATGAAGCGCAGCGTGCGGTGCTCGTCGTCGGCAGGCAGTTGGCGTGCGGTGAGCTGCGCATCCTCGAAACACAGTGCTTCGAGCACGCGCTGCAGCGCTTCTGCATCGTCGTCGTCGCCGACCACGATCTTGATCCCGAACACGTCCTTGACGTAGCGGCCGAGGTGCCGAAGCTGCTTGTCGCGCAGCACCAGCCGGTCGAGCTCGAACAGCTCGTCGGCGACCTTGTTCCAGATTTCCTCTTCGGCCTTGATCCGGGTCAGCAGCCGGAACACCGTGTGCGCATTCGGCTCCAGCGCTTCGTACTCGACCACATTGCTGACCAGGTGCGCGCGCAGCCAGCCGCGCTGGTCGGCGATCGCGAGCCGCGCAAGCACCCGGTTGCCCAGATCCAGATCGGTGCTGCCCACCACTTCGGCTTCGGTCACGTCGACGGCCAGCGTGAAGCGCTCGTGGGTGCGCTCGACCTCGCCGATCACCACGCTGCGGCGCTGCACAGCGCCCAGCAGCCGCTCGGACAGCAGGCCGGCCAGCAGGTGCAGGTCGCGCTCGCCGTGGCGGATCATCTCGCCGAATTCGGCGCGCGCCTGCGCCAATTGCGCGCGCGAAAAGCACAGGCGCTCGCTGCCGGCACCGGCATCCACCGCCGCCCGATGGCGCTGCAGCGCGGCAACCAGCGCATTCAGCCCCGGCGCGCGCGACACCATCCACAGCGGTGAGTCTTCCGACAACTCGCTCACATACGCCTCCAAGGTTGGAATCGGGTTCACTACACGGGCAACCGAATCGGCCCCTGTGCAGGTTCGCGTTCGGGCAGCTTCGTTGCAATCCGTAGCCGGTGGAAAGTGCGGCGTCGAGGCTGCGGGCGTCGTTGGGTGTCCCGATCAGTTGTCCAAATCAGACTCCCCCGATCAGTGGGTGTCCCAATCAGACTTCACCCTAAGGCCCTTTTTTGTAGCCCGGGTAAGTGCGCAGCACGCACCCGGGAAAACGTAAGCTGTCAAGCATCCGTGACGGTTGAAGATCAAAAGCCCCGGGTGCGGTCTTCGACCTTACCCGGGCTACTCGCTACTTACTTTGGTTGACAACGTTAATTCGGAGGGCAAACGTGTCCAACCACACCTTCGTAGTACATTCCTGTCGTCTGCACATCGTTGTAATAAATCGTGTAGTAATGATAAAGATCGCCATTCGCAGAGTTGTAACGCACATATCGATGTAACGGCCAAGCGCCAGGTTTTGGTGTCGTATAGACATGCCCTTCCGAACCCTCAGGCTCGTAGCCGTTGTTGATCAGATATGCCGCCTCGCCACTGTTGGTGCTATAAAAATGCTCATACTGTGGAGCACCTTTAAAGTATCGATCGAAAGCAGCGGTATCCAACGGCTCTGGATATGGCATTGCGAATGGAACGCCCATGTATCCGTAACCGATAGTGCCGGCTAACTGCGTATCAGACAAAGATAACGTATAGAAGTAGTCTGTGAAAACGCCGTTATTGCTCAAATAAATTGGGCGCTTGCCGCGTGTCTGAGAACATGCATTTACTGAATGTTCTTTTGAGGCTTCGATGCGAGTGACATTATCGTATAGTGTTACCCCAAACTCCGCTCTATAAACTCCCACTGGGATACGTGAACCGTTCGGATATCGAAAGATATACGTATATTTACAAATAGGACCGGCACCAATTCCTATGAATCCAGTCCCAGAATTTCTCAGCTTTCCAGTGAGCGACTCTTCATGGATTGAACGCCCATCCAGACGCAAACGAAAGTATGGAGAACCGGTCGAATCTGTTGGACAACCTCTGACTTGGTGATTGGAGATAACGCCGCTGAACCAAACTACAGTCAACTCGGTCTCGGCAGCATTCAATGATATTTCTACACGGCCCTGTTGATAATACCCGAACGCTGCATTGGCGTCGGCCGCCATTCCGAGGCTCACAGAACACAGCAGCGCAAGCAGTGCTGATCGATATTTCTTTCGCATAAATCCTCCTTGACCCTTGGATTACCCCTGCATTTTCAGTATAGCAGGGGGCGAGTTGCGAAGTGATTGCGCGGATGACGCGCTGGAACTGCTGCGGCATTTTTGGCATAGAGCGTGCATAGCCTCGTAGCGATGGGTGGGGTTCGCCCGATGCATTGGACCCGATAACGTTGACCTACCTCGAGCTCGACTTCTTTCGACTGCAAGCTATCTCGGATACTCAGGACGCAGTAACCGATCATAGTGTGCTTGCCCGGAGTCAGCACCGCAGCCGTTGCCCTGAGGAAGGGCTAGTGAATTTGTCAGACAACCGCTTTGCGGCGTCCGGAAAGGAAACCGTAACCGAGTTCGCGTCGCGGCTTGGGGTGCCGGCGATTCAACTCGAGATATCGGCAACACGCCTGCAACCCGGCCGAGGCTGCAACACGGCCAAACCGTCCACCTGTGGCAGCCTCGATAGCCACCTTTTCGCACAATTGCTTCAAGCAACAAAAGGGACACCCATAATTCAGATTTCCCCTACAGCTGTGTCAGGGTCAGAGCAAGACCAAGACACCCACAATGCTAAAAAAGACATGCCGCCAACCTCTCCCCGACAGTCTTCGCCAACCTCGCCTCCTCTCGCCCGCTCACCACACGGCCATTAGAGTGATGGGCGTCCCAGTCTCGCGGGCGAAGAACCAGTGAAGACGGCGTCTGCCTGCCCATCCTGTTCGATGCCTACCGTGCCCCATAGCCGAATAGCCCACGGCCCAACTCAATGACCCGGCGCACGCCGCCGCTGAATCAACTCAGCAAGGATGCTGACCGCGATCTCATGCGGCGTCTCCGCGCCGATGTCGATGCCAATCGGCGCGCGCAGACCGGCCAATGCCGTTGCGTATTCGGGCAATGCGGCGCGCACTTCACTGATCCGTTTGCTGCTGCCCATCATGCCGATGAAACCCGGTGGCCGATGGCACAGCACGCGCAGCGCGGCGATGTCGCAGTGGAAATCGCGGTTCAGCAGGACGGCGAACAATTCGCGCCGCGTGTCCAGCGCGCTGGACAGCGAATCGATGGGGCCGGACAAGCGGGTTGCATGGCTGAATTTCGCAAGTTCATCGCTGCGCTCGTCATACGCCCACAGATCGAAATCGAGTTGCTCTGCAAAGTCGTGCAGGGCAAGCCCGCAGTGACCGGCACCGATGATCAGCAGGCGAGGGTCCGGTTGGATCGGTTGTGGTTCACCGCCGCCGAGATCGTCGCATTCCAGGGTCAGGCTGTTCCCGGCGGCCAGCGTCTCGGCGATCAATGCGGCACGCAGACCATCATCCGCGCCATGCCAGCGGCGCAGGCCGATCCGCATTCGCCCGCCACAGATGCCAACGGCGCCTTGTCGCCCGGTCAGGTCGATCTCCACTTCCGTGCTGTGCCCCGCGTCTTGCAGCAACGTGTTGGCGGCCGCAACGACGCGCGCTTCGGCCATGCCGCCACCGATGCTGCCGAACGTGTCGCCAGCGCCGATCAACATCCGGCTGCCGCCTTTACGCGGCGTCGCCCCGCGGGTGTCCAGCACGCTGGCCAACACCACCGGACCCGTCGCCAGCCAGGCGTGCAGGCGCGCAAACAGGCGTTCGTTCAAAGGCCGGCGCCTCCGCGCATACGTTCGATAGCGGTGAGGATCGCTTCTGGCGTCGCTGGCGCGGCGAGGCTGACCTCGCGGGCGTCGCCGAACGCGGCGACCGCTTCGCGCAGGGCCTCGCGCACGCTCATCGCCAGCATGAAAGGCGGTTCGCCGACCGCCTTGCTGCTGAAGATCACCTGCGTGGTCGGCGGCTCGCTGCGGCGGAACAGATTCAACCGGAAGTCTTCCGGCACTTCACACACGGTCGGTATCTTGTAGGTGCTGGGCGCGTCGGTAAGCAGTTTGCCGGCATCGTTCCAGCGCAGTTCCTCGCAGGTCAGCCAGCCCAAACCTTGGACGAAGCCGCCCTCGATCTGACCGCGATCGATCGCGATGGCCAGCGAGTCGCCGGCATCGTGCAGAAGATCGACGCGGCGCAGCGTGTGCACGCCGGTGTATCCGCAGACTTCGACTTCGCTGACGGCCGCTCCGAACGCGAAGTAATAGAACGGATAGCCCTGGCCGGTCTGCGGGTTCCAGCTCAGGCCCGGTGTGCGGTAGAAACCGGTCGAAGACAGGCTGATCCGCGCGCGATAAGCAGCGCCGACCACGGCTTCGAAACGCACGCGCTCGCCGCTGCCGTCATCGGCGAAACCGTCATCGGCGAAACCGTCATCGACAAACACCGCATCGTCGGCGAAGCGCACCTGTTCGGGTGTCACCCCGAGCAGTTCGGCGGCGACCGGGCGCAAGCGTGCGAGCAGGGTCTCGCAGGCGGCCTTCACCGCCTGACCATTGAGATCGGCGCCGCTGCTGGCGGCGGTCGCCGATGTGTTCGGCACCTTGTCGGTGCTGGTCGGCATGATCCGGATGCGCGCCATGTCGATGCCCAGCACGCGACTGGCCACCGCCAGCATCTTGGTGTGCAGGCCCTGGCCCATCTCGGTGCCGCCGTGATTGAGCTGCACGCTGCCGTCGCTGTAGATGTGCACCAGCGCGCCGGCCTGGTTGTATTCGGTCTTGTTGAACGAAATGCCGAACTTCACCGGCGTGATGGCGATGCCGCGCTTGCGTCGCGCGCTGCCGGCGTTGAATGCGTCGATCGCTTCGCGGCGGGCCAGGAAATCGCTATCGCGCAGCAACTGTGTCCACAGCGCCGGCAAGTGGTTGTCGACCACCGGTTGCCCATAGTGGGTCTGGTTGCGGTCGCCGTTCCCGTCGGTGGCCGGACGATAGAAATTGCGTTCGCGGACTTCATGCGCAGGCACCCCAAGATGTCGTGCCACACGCTCCAGCACTTCTTCACCCACCAGCATGCCCTGCGGGCCACCAAAGCCGCGAAAGGCGGTGTTGGAGGCCAGATGGGTGCGCGCGATCCGACCGGTGACCTCGATGTCCGGCACGAAGTAGGCGTTGTCGACATGCACCATCGCGCGCATCAGCACCGGTGGCGACAGGTCGCAGCTCCAGCCGCCGTCTGCGATCAACTCGACCTTCAGCGCCAGCAGTTCGCCGCGCGCATCGAAGCCGACCTCATAGCGACCGAGGAACGGATGCCGTTTGCCGGTCATCTGCATGTCGAGGCCACGGCTCAGCTTGATCCGCACCGGGCGACCGGTCCTGTACGCAGCCAACGCTGCGATTGCGGCATAGGGATTGGCCTGGGTCTCCTTGCCGCCGAAGCCGCCGCCCATGCGCAGGCTGCGGCAGACCACCCGATGCGCCGGCAGCCCAAGCACGCGCGCGACGATGATCTGGGTTTCGGTCGGGTGCTGGGTCGAGGAGGCGACCTGCACCGTGCCTTCGCTGTCGATCTCGACCCAACTGGCCTGGGTCTCCAGATAGAAATGATCCTGACCGCCGATCTGCAGTTCGCCGGACAGCCGCAATGGCGCGCGCACCATCGCCGCGCTCGCATCGCCGCGAGCCACTTTTGCCGGCGGCAGATGAAAGGCCTGCGCAGCTATCGCCTGCTCGATGCTGAGCACTGCGGGCAGCGCTTCGTAAGTCACCGAGACCTGCTTTGCTGCGGCTTGCGCCAAGGCCTCGTCATCGGCCACCACCCAGGCCACCGCCTGGCCGTAGAACAACACGGTGTCGGGCGGAATCAGCGGTTCGTCGTGGAAGATCGGGCCGGTGTCGTTCTCGCCGGGCACATCGCCTGCGGTCAGCACCGCGTGCACGCCGGGCAGGGCCAGCGCGGCAGCGGTATCGATGCCGAGAATCCGCGCGTGCGCGTACGGCGCTTGCACCGGGTACACGCTGAGCATGCCGCTGGGTGGGCGCTGCTCATCGGTATAGATCGCCCGGCCGGTGACGTGGCCGACGGCGCTCTCGTGACGCAGCGATGCCGACGACGCGCTCATGGCTGAAGCTCCGCGACAAAGCGCAGGAACAGATTGGCGCTGAGCGTTCGACGGTATTCGCTCCCGGCGCGATGATCGCTGAGCGGCTCGAACTCCGTGCGCAATTGCGCCGCAGCTGCGGCGAGCGTTTCCTGGTCAAGCAGTCGCCCGATCAGCAGCGCTTCGGTCTTCCGCGCACGCAAGGGAATGGCGGCAACACCGCCATAGGCCAAGCGTGCATGGCTGACCCGTTGCCGGTCGTCGAACCCAAGCGCGAACGCCGCCGCGACGATGCTGATGTCATCGGTCTGCCGCTTGGCCACCTTGGCGCAGCCGGAACGCAGGTTGGTGCGACGCGGCACGGTGACGCCGACGATCAGTTCATCGGCGCGACGCGCGGTCTTGCGATAGTCGAGGAAATAGTCGGCCGCATCGATCTGGCGCGCGCCGTCCAGGCTGCGCAGGTGAATCACCGCATCCAGCGCGAGCAACACCGGCAACAGATCGCCGATCGGCGACGCACTGCCGAGGTTGCCGCCGAGGGTCGCACGATTGCGCACTTGCAGGCCTGCAAACCAGGGCAGCATCTCGTCGATGGCCGGGAAGAGGCCCTGCAGGTCCGACTGCAAACGGCTCAACGACACTCCCGCACCGATCCAGACGCGGTCGTCATCGATTCGCAGCTGCTGCAATTCCTTGATCCGGTCCAGCGCGATCAGCACCGGCGCAACCGGCTTGCCGTGACTCAAGTCGACGCCGAGATCGGTTCCACCGGCGAACCAGTTCGATTGCGGGTGTTCGGCTTTCAGCGCCAGCGCGTCGTCGATGTCGACGGGGCTGAAAAACCCGGCGATCTCTGCGGCCGGCAGTTGCGGCCTGGCCTGCGCACGCAGTGCGGCAAAGCGCACATCGCCCGCTGCATCGCTCGCGAGCTGTCGCGCCGCCTGACGGATCGGCCCGTAGCCCGTGCAACGGCACAGATTGCCGGCAATCGCATGGTCATCCAGCGCGCCCTCGTGCAGCCCGACGAACAGACTCATCACGAATCCCGGCGTGCAATAGCCGCACTGCGAACCGGCACAGTCCACCAGCGCCTGCTGCACCGGATGCAAGGTCTCGCCGTCGGCCAGCGCTTCCACCGTCAGCACTTCGCGCGCCGGCAACACACCGACGGGCAGTAGACAACTGTTGACCGCGACATACCGCGATCCGCCGACGCCATCGCTCTCGATCAACGCCACCGTGCAGGCGCCGCAATCGCCGTCCGCGCAGCCTTCCTTGGTGCCGGTATGGCGATGCCGCTTGAGCCAGCGCAGCAGGGATTCTCGCGGATCGCTATCGGTCAGCGATTGGGTCTTGCCATTCAGGCGAAAGGTGTCGGGGGTGTTCATCGCCGGATAGTACGTCTTGGGAAGCGTCGGTTCCATGGCGGGCCAATCCATCGCCGGTCAGGGCTGTGGGGCGGGCTGCAGACATCCTGCGGCGTTGGAATCGATTCGAATTCCGATCGCCTGCTAGGCGTTCGCCCCCGCTTCGGGCAGACTCCCGATATCAGAAAAAGGAATGCCGTATGGCCGTGTCTGCCGAGCAACTCCCCGATGTCCTGCGTGGCTTGCCGAAGGCGGAGCTGCATATCCACATCGAGGGTTCGTTGGAGCCGGAGCTGATCTTCGCCATGGCCGAACGCAACAACGTCGCCCTGGCCTATCCGGATGTCGCGTCGCTGCGCGCGGCGTATGCCTTCAGCGATCTGCAGAGCTTTCTCGACATCTATTACGCCGGCGCCAGCGTGCTGCTGACCGAGGCGGATTTCTTCGACATGGCCTGGGCCTATTTCCTGCGCGCCAAGGCCGACAGCATCCTGCATGCCGAGCTGTTCTTCGACCCGCAGACGCACACGGCGCGCGGGGTGTCGATGGGCACGGTGATCAACGGGCTGCGCCGGGCCTGCGATCGGGCGCAGGCCGAGTTGGGCGTGCGTGCGGAACTGATCCTGTGCTTCCTGCGGCATTTGTCCGAAGACGAGGCCCTGGCGACCTACGAGGAGGCGCGCTCATACCGGGGCAAGTTCATCGGCGTGGGGCTCGATTCCAGCGAACTGGGCCATCCACCGGAGAAGTTCGCGCGGGTATTCGCGCAGGCGCGCAAGGATGGCCTGCGGTTGGTCGCGCATGCCGGCGAAGAAGGGCCGCCGGCCTACATCTGGAGTGCGCTGGACGTGCTGAAGGCCGAGCGCATCGATCACGGGGTGCAGGCCTTGAAGGATCCCGCGCTGGTCAAGCGGCTGGCCGAACAGCGCGTGCCGCTGACCGTCTGTCCGTTCTCCAACATCAAGCTGTGCGTGTTCAAGACGTTGGCCGAGCATAACTTGCGGCAGTTGCTCGATGCAGGGCTGATGGCGACGGTGAACTCGGACGATCCGGCCTACTTCGGCGGCTACTTGAACCAGAACTTCGTCGACACGTTCGATGCGTTGGGGCTCGATGCCGGCCACGCGGCGACGCTGGCGCGCAACAGCTTCAACGCCAGTTTCGCCAGCAACGAGCAGAAGCGCGACGATCTGGATCGACTCGACGCCTATCTCGATCACGCCGGCGTGCGCTGACCCCATGGGCAAACTGACCACGCATGTTCTGGACACCGCGCATGGCAAGCCGGGTGACGGCATTGCAGTTTCCGTATATCGCAGCAACGACGCCGGCCGGGCGTTGATCAAACAGGTCACGACCAACGCCGATGGCCGCTGCGATGCGCCGTTGCTCGACGGAGAGACCTTCAGCGTCGGCGTGTATGAACTCGATTTCGCCATCGGCGATTACTTCGCTGCGCTTGGCGTTGCCGTGCCTGAGCCGCGTTTCGTCGATGTGGTGACTGTGCGCTTCGGCATCGCCGATGCCGGAGCGCACTATCACGTCCCGCTGCTGGCATCTCCGTTCAGCTACTCGACCTATCGCGGGAGCTGATCAGGTTCATGGCTGATTATCTGATCGAAGCCGCAGGGCTGTTGTTGCGCTGGCTGCACGTCATCGCCGCGATTGCCTGGATCGGCGAATCCTTCTATTTCGTTGCGCTGGACCGTGGTCTGAAACCCGGCAAACAGCCACAGCAGGGGCTGTACGGCGAGTCGTGGTCGGTGCACGGCGGCGGCTTCTATCTGAAGCAGAAATTCCTGCCGGCTCCGGCGCAACTGCCGGAGGAGCTGCACTGGTCGAAGTGGAAGTCGTACACGACCTGGCTCTCCGGCTTCGCCCTGTTCGTTGTGCTCTATCTGCTGTCGCCACAGTTGTATCTGATCGACCCGGCCGTGGCCGCATTGACGCCTGCGCAGGGCGTGTCGTTGGCATTGGCGATGCCGCTGTTGGCCTGGCTGCTGTACGACGGCTTGTGCCGCGTTGTCGGTTTTCGCGATGGCCTGCTCGGCGTGCTGGTGGGTCTGCTGGCCGTGGCCCTGTGCTTCGCTGCCGCACATCTGTTCGCCGGCCGTGCCGCCTTCCTGCTCGCGGGCGCCTGTCTGGCCACGATCATGTCGGCCAACGTGTTTTTCGTGATCATTCCGGGACAAAAGCGCATGGTCGCTGCGCTGGGTCGCGGCGCAAGCCCCGACCCGCTGGATGGCGCGCGCGCCAAACAGCGTTCGGTGCACAACACCTATTTCACCTTGCCGGTGGTGTTCGCCATGCTGGCGACGCACTACCCGACCGCCTTCGCGCATCCGCACAATTGGGCGGTACTGACGCTGTTCATGGCGGCCGGGGCGTTGATCCGGCAATTCTTCGTGGTCTGGCACAGCGGCGCGCGCGCCTGGTGGCTGCTCGGACTGGCTGCGGCGCTGTTGCTGGCGGTGTTCGCGTGGATGGCGCCCGTGGCGCGGCCCGTCGCTGCGCCGCAAGCCGTGTCAGCCCAGCGTCAGCCGCCCGACAGCACTGCATTGAGTGGGGACACCACAGAGGTCCTTGCGATCATCGAACGCCGCTGCGCCAGCTGTCATTCCGCGCAGCCGACGCTGATGGCCAGCGCGCCGAAGGGCGCGATATTCGGCCGCGCCGACCAGCTTGAGGCGAATGCCGCACTGATTCACAAGCAAGTCGTCGAACTGAAAATCATGCCGCCGGGCAATGTCACCGGGCTGACGGACGCAGAACGCGCCGCCATCGATGCGTGGTTTCTCGCCCGCGACGCCAATTCAGCGAATCAGTCGCCGCCGTTGGGGTCCAGCCAATAAGCGCGGCTCAGCATGACTTCCTCGCAGTTGTCGCCATCTCCGCCGCGATCGACGACCACGAAATCACTGCTGGCATCCAGCGCCAATAGCGGGTGATGCCAGGTGCCGCGATGGAAATTGACGCCGGTACCGGCGCTGGCCAGAAAGGCGCGCGGGACATGCGCTTCGGATTCCGCCACGACGATCAGATAAGGCCGCTGCGATTGCGGAATGAACGCTTGGCTGCCGAGCGGGTGGCGCTCCAGCATACGGATCAGAAACGGCATCGGCCGCGGCTGCGCGCGGACCAGACTGATCAGCGGATAGCCGCCGTCGGCGTCGCATTCCACCCGGGCCAGTGCGTGAAAGCGCTGCGCGGTGCCCTCGTTGATCGCGAACTGCCGGGTCGCACTGTCGCAGGCGATCACATCGCCGAACGGCGCGAAGGCCTCGGCGCTCAGCGCTTCGATCGTCAGTCGCGGTGGCGGCGATTCGTTCATGCCGGCCGACCGCGCAGTCGCAGGCGCGACACCCCGCCATCGGGGAAAATGTTCAGCCGCACATGGCTGACCACACCCAGCGCCGCGATCTCGCTGCGGTAGTGATGCTGATGATCCATCTGCAGTGTCTGCTCCGGCAACAAGACCGGCCAGAACATCGCCTGGGTGACCAGCGACGCTGGCGTTCCGCCGCCGACCCGCGCGGCCTGGATCGAGCAGCGGTCCGGATAATTGCCCTTGAAGTGACAGGTGTCGACTTCGATCGCCTCAATGACTCCGGGCCGGGCCAGCGCGATCAGGCACCAGTCATTGCCCGGTTCGCGACGCCGGCGGGTTTCCCAGCCATCGCCCATATTCACACCACGTCCGGGCAGCAGCAGCGCGGCGGCCGGTCCGAAGTGCTCGTTGTTGGCGGCCACCGCAGTGCCGCCGTTGAGCGCAGCGGCGAGGTCGATCAAGCCTTCTTCGTCGACATCGGCTGCGTCCAGCGAGGGTGTGCCGTACGCGCGCAAACGCGCCAGGCCGCCGTCCGGATAGAGATTGACGCGCAGATGGCTGACCAGCCGCGTGCCGTCGATGGCATGGTAGTGATGCTGATTGCCGCCAAGGTCGACCGACGGCAGCAGAGGCGTCCAGTCGCTGTCGACAGCGGCATCGCCTTCAGCGAGGTAACAGGCATCCACCGACAGCGCCGGCGGAAAATTGCCGGTGAAGTGGCTGGTGTCGAGATCCAGGCCATGGATGCGACCCGGCCGGGCCAGCCGCACGATGCACCAGTCGTGCCCGGCGACCCGCTTGCGGCGACTTTCCCAGCCATCCATCCACTTGCCGTTGGCGTCGTATTTGTCGGGGATGAACTGCGCCGGCTCGGAATTGAGCATGCGCTGCCTGTCGGCGAAGAAATCATCGCTGGCCTGCAGCGCGCGCGCGCCCAGACGGGCATCGGCCAGATTGACATGGCGGCGCGTGAAGTCGGGGGCGTTGGGGTCGGCGAGGGGGCGGGCCATGCGGTTACTCGAGGTCAGGAGCGGTCAGGTCGCGGATGCGTGCGGGTCGAGCAGGTCGGCGAGGCGCAGCGCGGCGATCTTTTCGATCTGCCGCAAGGCTTCGACGAACTCGACCTCGCGCGAGCGCTCAACGCGCGTTCGCAAGTCGACGATGATGCTCGATCGGTCGTGACCGCGTACCGCCAGGATGTAGGGAAAACCAAAACGCTGCTGATAGCGCGCATTGAGTTCGCCGAGCAGGGCGAACTCCTCGGCGCTGCATTCGCGCAGCCCGGCGCCGCCCTGTTCGCGATTGGAGGCATCGGTCAGCTCGCCGCGCACCGCAGCCTTGCTGGCCAGCTGCGGATGGGCACGGATCAGCGTCAACTGGGCCTCCGTGCCGGCATTGGCCAAGACCTCGCACATCGCCGCATGCAGGCGCTCGACACTGTCGAACGGCCGCTGTGGCCAAGCGCGCTCGGCGACCCACGGCGAGTGCTCGAAGATCGCGCCCAGCGTTGCGGAGAAACCGGCCTGATCCATCGCGTTGAGCTGGGCCAGACACCATGCCGGCGTCATGGCTGCAGTCCGAATGCTGCGGGCGGATGGCGCTGCCGCCAGTGCCGCGCGATATCGATCCGGCGACAGATCCAGACCTGCTCATGTTGCGACAGATAGTCGAGAAAACGCTGCAGGGCGACAATCCGCCCCGGACGGCCGAGCAACCGGCAATGCATGCCGATCGACATCATCCGCGGTGTGGTCGCACCCTCGGCATAGAGCGCGTCGAAGCTGTCGCGCAGGTAATCGTAGAAATGGCCGGCGGTATTGAAACCCTGCGGGCTGGCGAATCGCATGTCGTTGCAGTCCAGCGTGTAGGGCACCACCAAATGGGCACGGGTGCTGCCATCGGCCAGCGAAACCGGCGTCCAGAACGGCAGGTCGTCGCCGTAATAGTCCGAGTCGTACTCGAAGCCGCCATGCTCGACGACCAACTGCCGGGTGTTCGGACTGTCGCGACCGGTATACCAGCCAAGCGGTGCCGCCGATGTCAGTTCGCGATGGATCGCGACCGCGCGCTGCAGGTGCGCGCGTTCCTCGTCGATCGAGGTGTTCTGGTAGTGGATCCAGCGCCAGCCGTGCGAGGCGATTTCATGGCCCTGTTGCAGGCAGGCCGCGACAAAGTCCGGCTGGCGCTGCATCGCCATCGCCACACCGAACACGGTGAGCGGCAGAGCGCGCTGCTCGAACTCGCGAAGAATGCGCCAACCGCCAACCCGCGAGCCGTACTCGTAGATCGACTCCATGCTCAGATGGCGGTCCGGAAAGCTGGCCGCACCGATGATCTCGGACAGGAACTGCTCGCTGCCGGCGTCGCCGTGCAGCACGCAATTCTCGCCGCCTTCTTCGAGATTGAGCACGAACTGCACCGCAACCCGCGCGCCGCCCGGCCAATCGGCCTGCGGTGGAAAGCGACCATAGCCAACCAGGTCGCGCGGGTAGTCTCGAGTGATCGGCATTGCGGAGCAGGTCACAGGCCGTCTGTTGGCCGGGACAACAGTCTTGCGCGAGTGGGCGACGGGACGCAAGCGCAGGGCTCGCATGGCCACTACCGATGGACGAAGGCACAGGCGGGTCGCCCCGTCTGTCGCGCAGGCGCGAACGGATCATTGGAGCATAGGATCACCGGATCACCGGATCACCGGATCACCGGATCACCGGATCATCGAATCGAGCAATGAGCGCACCATCGAAATAGTCCCCAGAAGTGCGCTACCGTGCAGTGGGAGCGGCGCAGGCGCATCAGTATTCAACGACTGCAAGCCGGCTCGACGCTAACCGATTGAAAAACAATGCGATTGCAGGTGCGCGCGGGTGGTCTCCAGCGCGGTTGTCTTTGTGTCGCCGTACTTCTATGCGTACGGTGTCTGTGTATCGATCCGCCTGATCCTGTTGGCTCCATTGCCGTGATTGCATGTCGAATCTTTCCGCCGAAGTGACTATGGACGTTGTCGAAACACGCTTGCCGACACAGAAGGCGCCGGCTTCCGCGCATTGGCAGGCGCGGCTGTGTTTGACGTTTTCAGACGACGCGGGCACCACCAGACTCACCGGGCGTTCGCATGTTGGACCTTTGCGCGTACAGAAGCCGTTGTATCCGGAGGGGACGGGCGTCTGTCATGCGATCATCATCCATCCACCCGGCGGCGTGGTCGGTGGCGATCAACTGGTGGTCGAAGCGCATGTGCAAGCAGCGGCGCACGCGCTTGTCACCACGCCGGGCGCAGCCAAGTGGTACAAGGCGAACGGCAAGGTCTCGACCCAGAAGACGCACATCCAGGTCGATACCGATGCGCGCATGGAATGGTTGCCGCAGGAGACGATTTTCTTCGACGCGGCCGACGTACGGCTGTCGCAAACCATTTCACTGGCGAAAAATGCCCGGTATCTCTCCAGCGAGATCCTGTGCTTCGGCCGCACCGCCTCCGGCGAAACCTTCGTCGCCGGCAAGGTCGCACAGCTGACGACCATACGCCGGGAGGGAAGATTGGTCTGGTTCGAGCAAGGCATGCTTGCAGGCGGAAGCGCCGCCATGCACAGTCCGATGAGCTTGAACGGAAACACCGTCAGCGCTACTTTGATCGCAGCGGGCGGGACGGTTCCGGCTGCGGCGATCAACGCATTGCGTGCCGATGCGGACGTGATGCTGAATGGCGCAGGCAGCTTCGGCGTGACCCAGCTGCAAGGGCTTGTGATTGTCCGCTATCTGGGCAATGCCAGTGAAACTGCGCGTGCGTTGATGTTGCTGGCATGGCGTCATCTCCGCGTCGAGGTCATGGGCCGGGATGCGGTGGAACTGAGAATATGGAACACGTAAGTATCGGTACGTAAGCATCGGCCATATCGATGCGGGCAACACTGGTCAGAACGATCGCGATCTGGTTTCATCAAGAGCGGCAAGCCAGGCTGAAACGAGCAGATAGGTGCCGCGACATCAATACCTGCCGGGTACGAACCGAGGCCCTGATCGCCGCAAAAGTGTTCCGACGTTTTGACGACAAAACTAATGACGAGGGCCCAATGGAACTGATGCCGAGAGAGAAAGACAAACTGCTGATCTTCACGGCAGGACTGCTCGCTGAACGGCGCAAGGCGCGTGGTCTGAAGCTCAATTATCCTGAAGCCGTCGCGCTGATTTCCGCAGCGATCATGGAAGGCGCCCGCGACGGCAAGACCGTCGCCGAACTGATGTCCGAGGGAACCAGGATACTGTCGCGTGCCGATGTCATGGATGGAATCCCTGAAATGATCACCGACATCCAGGTCGAGGCGACATTTCCCGACGGGACAAAACTGGTCACGGTGCATGCCCCCATTCCATGATCTGCCATCGAAAGGATGACCGATGATTCCAGGCGAACTCTTCGTGGCCCCGGGCGTGCTCGAATTGAATGTCGGCCGTGAGACCGCAGCTGTCAGCGTCGCGAATACCGGCGATCGGCCGATCCAGGTCGGCTCGCACTTCCATTTTTTCGAAGTGAATCCGTTTCTCCAGTTCGATCGACAGGTCGCTTACGGCATGCGCCTCAACATCGCAGCCGGCACCGCAGTGCGGTTCGAACCGGGCCAGTCGAGAACCGTTGCATTGGTGGCGCTTGCCGGCGATCGCACCGTCTATGGTTTCAACGGGCAGGTGATGGGGAAGCTCGAATGACCAGGATCACCAGACAGGCTTACGCCGAGATGTATGGGCCGACGACCGGCGACCGGATCCGCCTGGCGGATACCGAGTTGATCATCCAGATCGAGAAGGACTTCGCCATTTACGGCGAAGAAGTGAAATTCGGCGGCGGCAAGGTCATCCGCGATGGCATGGGCCAGTCCCAGCGCAGTCACGCCGATGTCATGGATACGGTGATCACCAATGCGGTGATACTCGATCACTGGGGTATCGTCAAAGCCGATATCGGCCTGAAGAACGGATTGATCGCCGCGATCGGAAAAGCCGGCAATCCGGATATCCAGCCGGCCGTCGACATGGCCATCGGCGGTGCGACCGAGATCATCGCTGGCGAAGGCATGATCGTGACTGCGGGCGGCATCGATTCGCATATCCATTTCATCTGCCCGCAACAGATCGAAGAAGCGTTGATGAGTGGAATTACGACCATGCTGGGCGGCGGCACCGGCCCGGCAGTCGGAACCGCTGCGACGACCTGCACGCCCGGGCCATGGCACATCCACACGATGCTGATGGCAGCCGACGCCTTCCCGATGAATCTGGGATTCATGGGCAAAGGCAATGTCAGCTTGCCCGAACCGCTGGAAGAACAGATCAAGGCCGGTGCGATCGGGCTGAAGCTGCACGAAGACTGGGGCACGACGCCGGCAGCGATCGACAACTGCCTGGCGGTAGCGGAACGCTACGACGTGCAGGTTGCGATCCATAGCGACACCTTGAACGAGGGCGGCTTCCTGGAACACACGCTTGCCGCCTTCAAAGACCGCACGATCCATACCTTCCATACCGAGGGCGCGGGGGGCGGGCACGCGCCGGACATCATCGCAGCGGTGGGCGAGTCGAATGTTCTGCCGTCGTCGACCAATCCGACGCGCCCTTACACAGTCAACACGCTGGACGAACATCTCGACATGCTGATGGTCTGCCATCATCTCGATCCCGCGATCGCGGAGGATGTCGCGTTCGCCGAGTCGCGCATCAGGCGCGAGACCATCGCTGCAGAAGACATCCTGCACGACATCGGCGCGATCTCGATGATGTCGTCGGATTCGCAGGCGATGGGACGCGTAGGCGAAGTCATCATGCGTACCTGGCAGACCGCGCACAAGATGAAGGTGCAGCGGGGCGCGCTCGCCGAAGACTGCGCGGATCACGATAATTTCAGGGCCAAGCGCTACATCGCCAAATACACCATCAACCCGGCCATCACGCACGGAATTTCGCACGTGACCGGTTCTTTGGAGGTCGGCAAGATCGCCGACATCGTCGTGTGGAAACCCGCATTTTTCGGCGTGAAGCCGAGCATGATCCTGAAGGGTGGGATGATCGCGGCGGCGCAGATGGGCGATCCGAACGCCTCCATTCCGACGCCACAGCCGGTCCATGCCCGCATGATGTTCGGCGCGTTCGCCGGCGGCTTGAAACGCTCGTTCACGTTCGTGTCGCAGGCGGCGTTGGACGCGGGGATCGCCGAACGACTCGCTCTCGCCAAGACTGTCATCGCAGTCAGGAACACGCGCGGCGTTCGCAAGGCAGACATGATCCACAATGGCGCAACACCGAAGATGGACGTGGATCCGGAAACCTATGAAGTGCGTGCCGATGGCGAATTGCTGACCTGCGAGCCTGCGCAGGTGCTGCCGATGGCGCAACGTTATTTCCTTTTTTGACGACCGCAGATGCTGACCATTCACACGAAGATTCCGCAGGCCGACACGGTGTTCGCGCAATTGGTATTGCCTTTCGATCAGCGGGAGAAGAGCCGTCTGCGCGCCGTGATGAGCAATGGCGAAGAGGTCGCCGTGATGACGCCGCGCGGCACGATCATGCGCGATGGCGATCTGTTGCAGGGCGACGACGGCCGCGTTGTGCGGATCATCGCCGCGCGCGAACCCACATGCCGTGTCGAGTGCGCATCCGCGTTCGCCCTGCTGCGCTGCGCGTTCCATCTCGGAAACCGCCATACCCAGGCCCAGATCGGCGATGGATTCCTGCGGATCCGACAGGACAAGGTGCTGAAGGAAATGCTGCAAGGGCTTGGCGCCATCGTCGTCGATGAACTGGCCTGTTTCGAGCCCGAATCAGGCGCTTACGGCGGTGGACATCACCATGGCAGTGGCGATGGACATTCCCACAATCCGCTTGCACCGATCCCGCTGCGTCAGCGCATCCACCGGCCCTCGGACGTGGAATAACCGCATGCAGTCCGCCGCCCTGCTGCATCTGCTGCAATTGACCAGCCCGTCGTTGCCGATCGGCGCATACAGCTATTCGCAGGGTTTGGCGGCTGCGATGGAGTGCGGCGCAGTGAAGGACGAAGGCAGTGCGCGCGTTTGGATCGTCGATCACTTGCGCCATGCGATCTCGCAGTTCGAAGCGCCGGTTCTTTGGCGGCTGCTGAGCGCGTATTCCGCCGCAGATGCCAAGTCCGCGAAGTATTGGACCGAGGTGTTTCTCGCATCCCGGGATACCGCCGAGTTTCGGGCCGAAACCGTACAGATGGGATATTCCCTGGCCAAGCTGCTCGCGGATCTCGACATCGTCGACGTGCGCGCGCTGACGGATCTGCCGGCACAGGCGGAGATTCCGCTCCCCACAGCCTTGGCCTGTGCGGCCGTTGCATTGCGCGTGCCGCACGAGGCCGCCCTGCTCGGCAGCGTGTACTCATGGGCAGAGAATCAGGTGCTGGTGTGCGTCAAGTCGGTTCCGCTCGGGCAGATGTCCGGCCAGCGATTGCTGTTGTCGCTGCATCCCGAACTCGAATCGGCTGCATGCGTCGCGCAGACATTGTCCGACGATCAGCTGTGCAACTGGACGCCCGGATTGTCGATGCTGTCCATGCGGCACGAAGTGCAATACAGTCGCCTCTATCGCTCCTGACATGACTGGCATGGACACCATGATCGACGCACCGAGTCATCAAACGCCGAATCCGCTGCGGGTCGGTATCGGCGGCCCGGTCGGCTCCGGAAAGACCGCACTGTGCGAATCGCTCTGCAAGCGCATGCGTCACCAGTACGAAATGGCGGTCATCACCAACGACATCTACACCAAAGAAGACATGGAAATCCTGCTGCGGGCGGATGCCTTGCCGGCGGAACGCCTGATGGGCGTGGAGACCGGTGGCTGCCCGCATACCGCGATCAGAGAGGACGCCTCGATCAATCTTGAAGCGATCGCCCGGATGAGCGCGGAATTTCCCCAGCTCGACCTGATGCTGATCGAATCTGGCGGCGACAACCTTGCGGCGACGTTCAGCCCGGAGCTGTCCGACCTCACGATTTATGTCATCGATGTCGCCGCCGGTGAAAAGATACCGCGCAAGGGCGGCCCGGGGATTACCCGTTCCGACTTGCTGATCATCAACAAGACCGACCTTGCGCCCCATGTCGGCGCCAACCTCGATGTCATGGCTGCGGATGCCAAACGCATGCGCGGCGACCGGCCATTCGTGTTCACCAATCTGCGCATCGGCGAAGGCGTGGACGCAGTGGTCTCCTTCATCCGCACGCAGGGACTGCTCGACCGCTGATCGACGTCCGTCGATCAACCTCCATCCACCAACCACGAGAGCAACGATGATGCGTCAACCCCCGCCGCCGCGATCGACACGCATGGCCACATTCGCCGCACGCGCCTTGTGGAGCGTCGCGGCCATTGCCTTCGCCTTGCCCGCCTCCGCCCACGTCGATGCGAGCCATGTCGCGTCGGCATTCGCTGACTCCGGTTTTTTCTCCGGCCTCTTGCATCCGTTGTCGGGTATCGATCATCTGCTGACCATCTTGGCTGTCGGTATCTGGGCATCGCAGCATCAGGGCAAAGTCCGTCAGACGTTGGCGCTTATGTTCCCGTCGATGATGGTGGTGGGCGCCCTGTTTGGCTCGACAGGCTTGCCGATCCCGGGAATGGATTTGGCGATCGCCTTCTCCGTTGCCTTGTTGGCGCTGTTGATCGCAGGCTCGATCAAAGTGTCTCCATCGGTCAGCGCGCCCCTCGTTGCATGTCTTGCGCTCGTGCATGGCTATCAACATGCCGTCGAGATGAACGCTGCACATGCGTTCTACGGATACTGCGCGGGCTTTACGGTCTCGACAGTGCTGATCCTCGTGGCCGGGTTCACTCTTGGGAGGCGCTTTCACGGCAAGCCCACGATGGCTCCCTCCTTCCCGCGCAGCGCGGAGAAGGTGGCGCGAAGCGCCGGATAAGGGGCACTCTTCGCGATGCTCGCGAGCATTCCCGGGCTTTTTCCAAACGGCAGACTTGAGCCTGACCAACGCACCTAGGGTGAGCCAGGCGGACCTTATTCCCTGTATCCAGGAACCAGCGCGTAGGGTGGGGTGACCGCTTCAACGGCTGCTTTCGCGTGCGCGAAACGCTCCGCAAACCTTGCCCGGAACGGCTTCTGCGAATGGCCTGCAATACTGATCGCTGAGGTTCGAGGCCAATCAGGTCACTCCTTGGCACCGGGGGCGCGCTGCCTGGCTTTTTTCAGCTCCAGCTCCAACGTGGCGGCTTCGTCAAGCGCACCGCGTTCGTGCAAGAGATCGATCAGTGTTTCGATGGTGTCCAACGTATCCGCATGATCGTCACCACGGACTTTTCGATAACCGGTCAGGGCCTCGCGCAACAACGTTTCGGCCTGCTTGAGATTGCCTTCTGCACGCGATACTGCGGCCAGCTCACTGATAGACCACAAGGTGTCGATATTCTGGTCGCCCAATGTCCGTCGCTGCATTGTCCATGCATCCTGGAGCAATGCTTTGGCCCCACTGATATCGCCCTTTCTCCGCATTGCACTGGCCAGGCGACTCATCGCCTGCAGGGTATGAGGATCTTCTTTTCCGAAAGTACGGCGCCATATTGCCAGCACTGGAATGATCAACGCTTCAGCCTCGCCAAACTTGCCTTGATCAAGTAACAGGAGCGCCAGGCCATAGGCTAAATTTTTCGTGTTGATATCATCTTTACCAAACAGTCGCTGATGGTCGACGAAGACCTTGCGCAACAATAGCTCAGCTTCGTCTCGTTTTCCCTGCTGCGCAAATACATTTGCAAGATCGGCTTGGCCAATGAGTACATCCTGATGCGCATCGCCGACAGCTGCGCGTCTGCCTTCCAGCGCCTGCCGCAAGTAAACTTCAGCTTCTGCAAACCGGCCCTGATTTTCGAGCGCAGTCGCCAAATTGCGGATCAGCACGAAGCTTTGCGGATGGTTGTCGCCCAACAACTGACGACCTGCTTCGACCGCCTCACGCGAGAGCGCTTCCGACTCAACGTACCGACCCAAGTCACTATACACCGAAGACAGCGTATCTATTGCGTTGAGTACATTGCCGTCGCGATTTGCCGGAGCACTGCCCTGAGCTCGCCGAAACCCCTCCACGGATGCCTCCGCATACGGCAATGCTTCCTTGAACTTTCCCAAGTTCACCAACACAAGAGCCAAATCGCGTAGCGATACCAGCGTATCCCGATGATCGTTGCCTTGCGTTCGGCGACGACGCTCATACACTTCACGAAACAGCGGTTGTGCCATGTCATGTTTACCCTGGTACATCAGGCAAAAGCCGGTCATCATCATCGACCGCAATGTGTCCGGATGGTCGCTGCCCAACACGCGCCGCAACCCTGTCGTCGCCGCGCGCAGATCGGCTTCGGCTTCTTTGTACTGACCCGTGGACAAACGCAGGTCTCCATGGTCACGCAACGACATGAGCGTTAACGGGTGGTCCGCACCCAGCAACTTGCGACGTTGTTCCAGCGCCAACCGTTGCGGCTCGACCGCCGCCTTGATATCGCCGAGCTTCTCCAGAGTGTCGGCCATGGTTTGCCACAGGCGTGCCTGCAGCAACGGAGAATCGCCAAAGTCGTTATTGATCGTGGCCAGTGCTGGTTGGAATGAATGGGTATCCAACTGGCTCAGCGCCAGATCGGTCATGTTCACGCCTTTGAGCAGGGTCTCCAGTTGCTGCCTGCGCTGCGCTGCGCCGGCCGGATCACCTCCGCGTCCGGGGCCTTGTTCCTCAACTGCCTCGATCAAAGCGCTGCGCAAGCTGATCCCCATCGTGGCAGGGTCGATGGACTGCATCTGCTTGACCTGGAAATCTGCAGCCATCTCCGCTTCCGCACGTGCATCTTCGGCGCGCACAAATCCAACCACA
>JBIITV010000067.1:0-23095 GCA_044340325.1 Lysobacteraceae bacterium | reverse complement strand
TGGTCACCAGATTGTGGTGGCGCGCAGCGACGGCATCGTTGCGGTGGATGCGATCCGGGAGGTGGCTGCGCCGCAACGCAGGTTGGCGGAGACGGCGGCCGCGCCGCAGGCGGTCCGTCGGGTCGTCGCCCCGACCAGCAACCGGGTCGAAACACAGCTCCGGGCTCTCCTTCGGGAGGAAGTCGGCGCCACACTCAAACTCGACCCGGCGCGGGTCGGCGACGATGTCGCGTTCGACGACTACGGTGTGGACTCCATCGTGGCCGTCAATCTGGTCAAGAGAATCAACACGCGCTGCAGCGTGCTGCTGCCGACGACCATACTGTTCGACTATACGAGTGTCGGCGCCTTGGCCCGGCATATGCTGGATGAGCACGCCGACGCGCTGCACACGACACTACGCCTTGCGGACGCTCCGCAGATACCCCCGCGCGTCGCGGCGCCCGTGGCGAGCCCGCTTGCCGGCCCGGCCCTGCAAACGCCTGCCGACCTTGTTCGAAAATGCGTAGCCGCAGTCCTGGGGCTGAGCGAGTCCCGGCTCCAGGACGATGTCAATCTCGTCGATTACGGCGTGGATTCAATCGTCGCAGTCGATCTGGTCAAGCGCATCAACGAACGCTGCGGCTCGGTACTGCCGACGACGATCGTGTTCGATTACAACACCATCGAGCAGCTCGCCGCGCATCTTGCTGTCGAGTATCCCGGGACATTCGCATCGGGACGTGCGGCGATGGCTTTGCCCGTCCCCACCAAGCCGATGCGGCCGCAACCCGCGCGGTTTACGCCGCCGGCTCGACTCGGTGCGCCCGGGATTGCGCGTGCCCCCGCATCATCGACGTCCGCGAATCCAACGATCGAACGCCGTCCGGCAGTCGCCGATGGCTACTGCGATCGCGTTCTGATCACCGGGCCCGGCACGATCGATGAACTCGAAATCCGGCGGACGGAACTGGGGCCGCTGGGGCCCTATGACGTGCGAATCGCCGTGCGTGCTTTCGCGTTGAACTTCGGCGACCTGCTCTGCGTCAGCGGTCTGTATCCGACCATGCCTCCGTATCCCTTCACCCCGGGCTTCGAGGCGAGCGGCACGATCGTTGCCCTTGGCGAAGCCGTGCGTGAGTTCCGGGTCGGTGAGGACGTCGTCGCGACGACGGGCGCTGCCCTGGGCGCGCAGTCGACCGTGCTGACATGCCCCGCAGCGTTCGTGTTCCGCAAGCCCGAGATGCAGACGTTCGAACAGGCATGCGCGCTGCCATCGGTCGGCCTGACGATGATCGACGCGTTCCGCAAGGCGCAGCCGCGGCGCGGCGAGTCGATCCTCATCCAGACCGCCACCGGTGGCGTCGGGCTGGTTGCCGTCCAACTCGCGCAGCATCACGGGCTCAGGATTTTCGCAACCGCCGGCTCGCAGGCCAAGCTCGACTATTTGCGCGGGCTCGGCATCGAGGAATGCATCAACTATCGCGAGTCCGACTTCGAAGCCGAGATCGCGCGTCGAACCCAGGGACGCGGGGTGGACATCGTGATCAACACGTTGGGCGGCGACGCGATGCAGAAAGGCATTCGCAGCCTCGCGCCGGGCGGCCGCTACATCGAGATCGCAATGACGGCGCTCAAGTCGGCGCGCAGCATCGATCTATCGATGCTTGGCGACAATCAGACGATCTACAGCATCGACCTGCGCAAACTTGGGCATCAGCAGCCGGAGTTGTTGCTCGAATATCGACGCGAACTGTCCGACCTCGTCGAGCGCGGCGTCGTGACGCCTACGCTGCACGCGGTCTTCCCGTTCGACGAGGTCAGGCAGGCGTATCGGCAGGTTCAAGACCGGCAGAGCATCGGCAAGGTCGTCGTGAGCGTGCCCCCCGCCGCGCCGCCCGACCGGCAGGAATCCGAGACCGCATCATCGCCCGCCGTCGTCCCCATACGGGGGCCGATCGCAGTGATCGGGCTCAGCGGCCGCTTCGCCAGCGCGCATTCGATCGATGCGTTCTGGGAGGCACTGGCCAGCGGTACCGATCTGACTGAACCGGTGTCGCGGTGGAACCTGTCCGGACAGCTCGACGCGGCCCGCCACGCAAGCGCTCGAGGTGGCTTCCTCCACGACATCGACCGCTTCGATGCGCATACATTCAATATCGCCGGTATCGAGGCGACATACATGGACCCGCAGCAACGGCTGTTCCTTGAGGAGACCTGGAAGGCGCTCGAGGATGCAGGCTACGCGGGCACGACCTTGAGCGGTCGTCGCTGCGGTGTCTATGTGGGCTGCGGCGGTGGCGACTATGCGAGCCTGATCGATGCGGACGCGCCGCCACAGTCGTTCTGGGGCAACGCGGATTCGGTGATTCCCGCACGGATCGCTTACTACCTGAACTTGCACGGCCCTGCAGTCGCGATCGACACCGCTTGCTCGAGTTCGCTGGTGGCCCTGCATTTCGCGTGTCAGGGCCTCTGGTGCGACGAAACGGATTTCGCTGTCGCCGGTGGCGTCTCGATCCAGTGCACGCCCGGCTACTTCTTGGCCGCCACCAACGCAGGCATGCTGTCAGCCGATGGCCGCTGCTATGCATTCGATGCCCGTGCGAACGGTTTTGTCACCGGCGAGGGCGTCGGTGCGGTCGTGCTGCGGCGGCTCGACGACGCGCTCGCCGATGGCGACTGCATCCGGGCGGTGATTCGCGGTTCCGGTATCAATCAAGATGGCACGACGCATGGCATCACGGCGCCGAGCGCCGTGTCGCAGCAGCGATTGGAGACCGATGTCTATCGCGTGTTCGGTATCGACCCTGCCAACATCGGCATGGTGGAGGCGCACGGTACGGGCACCGAACTTGGCGATCCGATCGAGTTCCGGGCGCTCAGCCGAACGTTCCGGCGCTCGACCGACAAGCAGGCGTACTGCGCGATCGGCTCAGTGAAGACCAACATGGGCCACGCGGCTACGGCAGCAGGAATCGCCGGGGTCATCAAGGTGGTCCTGGCGCTGCAGAAACGCCAGATTCCGCCGTCGCTGAATTTCACGGCCGGCAATCCCCATATCGAGTTTGCCGGCAGCCCGTTTTTCGTCAACACGCAACTGCGAGATTGGCACGTTGAGCCCGATGGCAGGCGTTGCGCGACGGTCAGCTCGTTCGGCTTCAGCGGAACCAACGCGCATATCGTCATTGAGGAGGCTCCGCCGCAGCTCCGGCCTCGTTTGAGGACGCGTCAGGCCTACCTTCTTCTGCTCTCTGCACGCACGGCACCGCAGCTTCGCGAACAAGCTGCGCGGCTGGCTGCGCACTGCGAGGGCAATCCCGGCCTGGACTGCGGCAACGTCGCATTCACACTGACGGTCGGCCGCAAGCACTTCGGTCATCGTCTCGCCTGCGTGGTGGATGGCATCGACGATCTCCACGACGCACTTCGTGGCTGGTTGCGCGGGGAGGCCTCGTCTCGTCTGCTCGTGGCGGGACCGCGTCCAGACGAAGAGCGCGACGATCTGGATCGTCGCGACGAAGGTGAGCGGCTGATCGACCGCGCTTCGGTTGCGACAGCCGGCCTGCATTCGTTGCTGTGCGACTTGGCTGCGTTTTACATCGGGCATCACGCACTCGGCTACGAGCGACTGTATGCCAACGACCGACATGCCCGGGTGCCTTTGCCCACATATTCATTCTCCGACGACCGTTATTGGGTCGGTCCGCGTCCCAATGGCGGAGATTCGGGTCGGAGCCGTCCAGCAGTGTCGACTGCGATGGAACATGCAGCCCCAATGCTGCAGGCCCAAATGGAGCAGGCGCAAATGGAGCAGGCTCCAAGCGGCTGCAGCGTGCCTGGGGTACAGGTGGACGCCACCCGCATGCGAAACGAAGGCTTCGATCTTGACTTGCAGCCTGTGTGGGAGGTCGAGCGGAACGAGGGGACTGTTTGGCCCGGCGTCGACGAGTCGATTGTCGCGATCGGTGCGGACGAGCGACAGCTGCGCAGGCTCGCCACGCGCTGGCCGCGCATACGGGCGGTTGCGCTGGATCCGCAGACGGACATCGACGGCGTGCTGGCCGCGCTTGAGGAAGTCGGCCCGTTCTCGCATGTGTTCTGGTTTGCGCCTCCCGGCCCGGGGGTATCGGCGAGCGACGACGCCTTGCTCGACGCCCACGGGGTGACATCGCGGGCATGTTTCCGGTTGATCAAGGCGCTGCTCGTGCTGCGCGGCGCCGTCTCGCTGGGTCTGACCTTCGTTACTTGCTGCGCACAACGTGTGTTCGCGAGCGATGCAGTGGAACCCGCCCACGCGGCGGTCCACGGATTGGTCGGGGCGCTGGCAAAAGAATGCGACCACTGGAAGGTGCGTCTGGTCGACACCGGGACCATCGACGACGGAGCGCTGGATGCCGTCGCCACGGCCGCTGCGGACGACGGTCAAGGCGTGGCGTTCCGCGACGGGCGTTGGCACCGTCTGCAACTGAGGAGGATCGGGTTCGGTCATTCCGATGCTGCGCAGCCCTACCGGGCGGACGGGGTCTACGTGGTCATTGGCGGTGCTGGCGGAGTGGGCGCTGTCTGGACCGAACACGTGGTTCGCATGTGCCGCGCCCAGGTCTATTGGATCGGGCGCCGTGCCGAGGACGCACGGATCGGCGCAGCGTGCGATCGGATCGCAACGTATGGTCCGCGGCCGGTCTACGTTCGCGCCGATGCGACCGATCCCGACGCACTGCGTTCGGCTTACAGCGCGATACGCGCGGCGCACGGTGCGATCCACGGGATAGTCCATTCGACCATCGTTCTCGCTGACCGCAGCCTCGGACAGATGAGCGAGGCGGATTTCGAGGCCAGCCTCGCCGCAAAGGCCGACGCCAGCGTCCGGACGATGCAGGTGTTCGGTGAAGAGCCGCTGGAGTTCGTGCTCTTCTTTTCGTCGCTGCAGAGCTTCAGTCGCGCCGCAGGTCAAGGCAACTACGCCGCAGGCTGCACGTTCGCGGACGCCTACGCCCAGAGGCTCGCGAGCGACCGCCGCTACCCCGTGAAGGTTATCAACTGGGGATATTGGGGTGATGTCGGCATCGTTTCCTCGACGCGCTACCGGGAGCGCATGACCCGGATCGGCTTCGGTTCGATCTCGCCGACGGCGGCGATGGTCGCCATCGGCCATTTGCTCTCGGCGCCGTTCGACCGCATGGCCCATCTGCGCCTGACTGATCCGGCGATCGCCGCACGGATCTCCCGGCCGGACCTCTGTACCGCCTGCACACCGCTCCGGCTGCCGCAGTTGGCCGCGATGGTTGCGGCGGACGCGGAGCGCGCGGCGCCCGCGACTGACGTACAGCGCGCGGCAAATGCGGCGAAGCAGACAATCGAGACCCTGCTGCTGCGTGTACTGGCCGAACGGCTCGCCGGAGCCTCAGCGGAACCCGTGCCGGCCCTGCGGCGTTGGCACGCAGAGAGTTTGCGCATGCTGCAGGAGAGCGGCCTGCGCGGTGATCGTACGGTCGCCGGTAGCTGGGCGGAGTGGCAGCGCCGCAAGGCGCAGTGGCTCCAGCAGAGCGATCTGCATGCGCAGATCACCTTGCTCGACGCAGCGCTCGATGCGCTCCCCGATATCCTCGCCGGCCGTCGGGCAGCCACCGAGGTCCTGTTTCCCGACGCGTCCATGTCGCTGGTCGAGGGTACTTATGCCGGCGAACAGCGGGTCGACCATTTCAATCATGTTCTGGCCGACGCTGTCGAGGCTTACGTGGTACGCCGGATCCGGCAGAACCCGGACTGTCGACTCCGGCTGATCGAGATCGGCGCCGGCACCGGCGGTACCAGTGCGGCTGTCCTGGATCGACTGGACCGTTATCGCGGCAACATCGCCGAATACTGCTATACGGATCTTTCCCGTGCGTTTCTGCATCACGCGCAAGACCGGTATGCCGCAGCGCACCCATATCTGCATCCCGCGATCTTCGATGTCGAGCGCGCACCGGACGCTCAGGGCTTCACCGTTGGCGCCTACGATGTCGCTATCGCGACCAACGTGTTGCATGCAACACGCGACATCCGCGACACGCTGGCGAACGTCAAGGCCTGTATTGCCGGCCACGGCATTCTGCTGATCAATGAGATCAGCGGCGCGTCACTGTTCGCGCATCTCACCTTCGGCCTGCTTGAAGGATGGTGGCGCCACGTGGATCCGGCGCTGCGTATCCCGGGCTGTCCCGGCCTCGCCCCGGCGGCCTGGGCACGGGTCCTGGATGACGCCGGTTTTCCAGTCTTGCGTTTCCCGGCAGCATCAGCGCACGATCTGGGCCAGCAGATTATCGTCGCTGAAAGCGATGGATGGATCCGTACCACGGTCGCCGAACCGTCCAAGTCTTCCATGGAAGTCCACATGAGCGATACGTCTGCCGCAATGTCCGCGCCCCTTGATCCCGCGCCGTCGTCGCCTGCCGTGCATCGCGAGCTATCGGCCAGTGCGCTCGCAGCGGTCAAACAGCAGGTCGTCGATTGCCTGGCGGAATGCCTGCGCGTCGATGCCGCTTCGATCGATGCCAACGAATCGTTCGTCGAACTCGGACTCGACTCCATTCTGGGGGTGCGTGCGGTGCGAACGATCGGCGAAGCGTTCGGCATCGCGCTGTCGACGACAGTGCTGTTCGACCATCCTACGGTCAACCGACTGACCCGATACCTGATCGGCAGCGAGCGCGACGCCGTCCAGGCGTTGGTCGGGATTCCCTTTGCAGCGGTCGTGCCGTCAATACAGGCTCCAGCGCCCAGTGCAGTGTCCGGGATGGCACCGACAACCGGCGGGCTCACCCAGTCGCCGGTCCGCGCCGCTGCGTCCGCGCCACATCCGGGTGCGCCCGGTGCTCCGATCGCGATCATTGGCATCAGTGCGCGCTTTGCGCAGTCAGACAGCGTCGAGGAGCTGTGGGAGCATCTGGCGGCCGGTCATGATCTCGTCGAGGAAGTGTCGCGCTGGCCCCTGCCGCCGCCCGAGAGTGGCCGGAGCTGTCGTGCGGGCGGCTTCATGCGTCACATCGACCGTTTCGATCCCCTGTTCTTCAATATTTCCGGCACAGAAGCCGCGCACATGGATCCTCAGCAGCGGCTGTTCCTGCAGGAGACGTGGCGTGCGCTGGAGGATGCCGGCTATGCGGGCGATGGCATCGAAGGGCACCGTTGCGGTGTCTATGCAGGCTACAACGGAAGCGACTATGGCGAGCTGACCCGTGACGACCCGCCTGCACAGGCCATGTGGGGCGGAGCGGCTTCGATCGTGTCGGCGCGTATCGCCTACTATCTCGACCTGCAGGGCCCGGCGATTACCGTCGACACTGCATGTTCAAGCTCGCTGGTCGCGGTTCATCTGGCCTGTCAGGGCCTGTGGAATGGCGAAACCGACCTTGCGCTGGCGGGGGGCGTGTCTGCGCAGTGCACGGCCGGGCTGTATCTCGTTGCGAATCGTGCGGCGATGCTGTCGTCCGGCGGCCGGTGCTACACGTTTGATGACCGCGCGGATGGATTCGTCCCGGGCGAGGGCGTCGGTGTCGCGGTGCTCAAGCGGCTTGCCGACGCGCAGCGCGATGGGGATCACGTCTATGGCGTGATCCGCGGGTCGGCGATCAATCAGGACGGCGCGACGAACGGCATTACCGCGCCGAGCGCGGCATCGCAGGAGCGTCTGCAGCGCGAGGTCTACGACCGGTTCGGTATCGACCCCGGCGACATTCAGATGGTCGAGGCGCACGGCACCGGCACCAAGCTCGGTGACCCTATCGAGATCCATGCGCTTACACAGGCCTTCCGTCGCGATACGGATGCCCGCAACTACTGCGCGATCGGCTCGATCAAAACCAACATTGGCCATACCACGGCCGCCTCCGGCATCGCGGGTGTGATCAAGGTGCTCCTGTCTCTGCAGCATCGGCGCATCCCGCCTTCCCTGCATTTCGAGAACCCCAACACGCATATCGACTTCGCGAACAGTCCGTTCTATGTCAACACGGCGCTGAGCGAGTGGCAGGTACCTCCAGGCAGGCGCAGGCTGGCCGCAGTGAGCTCCTTCGGCTTCAGCGGCACGAATGCGCACGTGGTCATCGAGGAGGCGCCTGCGCGGCAACGGACGCTTCAATCGCGCGACGGCTGGCTCATCGTGCTGTCTGCGCGAAGCGACGAACAGCTACGGCAGCAGGTCGAGCGCCTGCTGCGGTGCTGTGAGCAGAACGTCGAATTATCCGCTGGCGACGTATCGCTGACCTTGCTGCTCGGCCGTCGTCATTTCAATCATCGCCTGGCCTGCATCGTACGCGACCGCGCCGAACTCATATCGAAATTTCAAAAGTTCCTTCAGCGTGGACAAGCGGCGGAGCTGTTCACGTCCGCACTGCGCGGCAGCGATCACCGCGAGCAGCCGTCGTTGAAGCGCTACGGCAACCAATGCATTGCCGAATGCGTAGAAGGCATGCTCTTGGGCGACGCTCTGCATGAGCGGCTGGCCGCGATCGGCGACCTGTACATTCAAGGTTACAGACTCGACTATGCCCGACTTTTCAGCAGCAGCGGCTGTGGACGCGTGCCGCTGCCGAGTTACCCGTTTGCCGAGGAGCGCTATTGGGTCGATTCGACACGCCCGACACGCACTGCTCCTGGTCTCGACAAGCCGGTACTGAGCCGGCTGCATCCACTGCTGCACGAGAACGTGTCCGATCTGTCCGCGCAGTGCTTCCACGCACAGTTCGATGGCAGCGAGTTCTTCCTTGCCGATCACGTCGTCCACGGTGAGCGGCTTATGCCCGGGGTGGCTTACCTGGAAATGGCACGGGAAGCCGCAGCGCGTTCATTCCGCGCTGCGGGTCCGCAGGTCATCGGTCTACGCAACGTGGCGTGGGTGCGACCGATCATCGCGAGCGGCGCGCCGATCGACGTCTGGACGCGCATCGTGCAGAACGATTGCGGGGAATTCGAGTTCGAGATCCTCACGTCTTCGGCCGACGGCGAGGAGTGCGTGCATTGTCGCGGTGCAGTTGTACTCTCGGAGCCACCGTCGCCGCCGGCGCCGGATCGGGCGACGCTCGAGCTCGCGTGTCCCACACTGTGGTCGGCGGAAGAATGTTATCGGCGATTCGCTGCGATCGGCATGGCATACGGCCCGGCGCAGCAGGCCATCGTGGCATTGCACAGGGGCGCGGGAGGGGTCGTGGTCGATCTCGATCTTCCGCCCAGCGTTGCCGGGACGGCAGGAGATTTCGTGCTGCACCCGAGCGTGCTCGATGCGGCGCTGCAAGCGGTTCTGGGCCTTCCAATCGATGATGGCGGGTCGCGCCCGCTGCTGCCTTTCGCGCTCGAAAGCATTGATGTGTTGCGGGCTTCGCCCGCGCGCGGCTGGGCTTGGCTTCGTCTGCGCGAGGCGGGCGATACGGCAGGCGGCGTCCTCCGGATCGACGTCGATATCTGCGACGAGCACGGCGTGTGCGTGCAGTTGCGGGGCTTCACCGCGCGGGTTTTGGCCGATAAGGCCCCTGATGCCTCCACCACGCTGTTGTACACGCCGGAGTGGGAAGCGCTTGAAGGCGAGGCAATTACGACGAGGGAGACGACGCGCGACGGCGGACGCGTGCTCATGCTCGGCGGTTTCGACGAGCGCTATGCAAACGTACAGGCTCTGCAGGACTGGGAGGTTCACCGGCTGCCGCCGACCGAAGACGAAATCATGCGCTACCACGCGCTCGCCGAGCGAGTGCTGAGGCAGCTGCGCATACGGGTGACTGCCGGCGGCGAAGCGCCAGTGCGCTTTTGTGTCGTCGTACGCGAAGAAGACGGCGCCGCAGGGATCGCGGGCCTATTGAAGTCCGCGCAGCTCGAATGTCCCAAGATCGAGGCGCAGCTCGTGATCGTGGGCGAAGGCGTCGATCCGCAGCGACTTGCAGCGGTACTGAACGGCGCGATGCCGGCGCAGACCATCCGCCTGACGCGCAGCGGCGTCCAGCTCGCGCGGTGGCGGGAGCAGCCGGCCGCTACTGCGGTGCTGCCCTGGCGTACCCGAGGGGTATACCTGATCACGGGTGGACTTGGTGGCTTGGGTGCGGTTTTCGCGCGAGCGATCGCGACGGGTACGGACTCTCCGCGGCTGGTGCTGGCGGGGCGTTCTGCGGCGTCGGAGACGCAGTGGCATGAGCTGGAGGCGTTGCGCGCGTTGGGAGCGGAAGTGGAGCACGTGCAGGTTGACGTGGCCGATCGTGGAGCGGTGGAGTCGCTGGTGGCGGAGATTGAGCGTCGTCACGGTTGTCTGCACGGGGTGTTGCACATTGCGGGAGTGACGCGCGACGGTTTCGTGCTGAAGAAGACGGCGCAGGAGCTGTCTGCGGTGTTGGCGCCGAAGGTCGATGGTGTGGTGAACCTTGACGAGGCGACGGCGCATCTGCGGCTGGACTTTTTCGTGCTGTTTTCGTCGCTGGCGGCGGTGCTTGGGAACGTGGGTCAAGCCGATTACGCGGCGGCGAACGGGTTCATGGACAGCTATGCGCGGCGGCGGTCTGGCTGGGTGGGTGAGGGGCGGCGTTACGGCCGCAGTGTGTCGATCAATTGGCCGTACTGGGCGGAAGGCGGGCTTCGGATCGAGGCGTCGAAGCAGTCGCAGATGCGCGAGGGTCTGGGTCTGGCGCCGTTGGCGACGGCGGCGGGTGTGGAGGCGCTGTATGCGGCGCTGGCCAGCGGCGAGCCGCAGGTGATGGTGGTGGCCGGGGATGCGGTGCGGCTGCGGGCGTCGATAGCGTGGCTTGGCGAGCGGCCTGCGGTGGAGACGCCGGTGACGCAGCCGGAGCGGCCGCATGCGGCGATGCCTGCGGATGCGGCGTTGCGCGAGCGGACGGTTTCGCATCTGCGGCGGATGCTGGCGGAGATGCTGAGGTTGCCGGTGCAGCGGATCGAGTCTGATGCGGCGCTGGAGGCCTACGGTATCGACTCGATCATGGTGATGGCGCTGACCGAGCGGTTGGAGCGGCAGTTCGGCGTGCTGTCGAAGACGCTGTTTTTCGAGTACCGCACGCTGGAGTCGCTGGCGGATTACTTCATGCGCGCGCATGCGCAGGGGTTGGCGGCGCTGTTCGGTGCGGTCGAAGCGGCGCCGGTTCCGGTGGCTGCGCCGCCGGCGGTGGCGGTACGCGAGGCGGTGATGCCGCGTGGTGCGCGCCGGTTCGTGGGAGAAGCCGGTGCGCTGGAGGCGAAGCCAGGCCCGGGTGTGTTGCGCGATGAGATTGCGATCATCGGCTTGTCCGGGCGCTATCCGCAGGCGGCGACGCTGGAGGCATTCTGGGAGAACCTGCGCGACGGACGGGACTGCGTGACCGAGATTCCGCCCTCGCGCTGGGACCATCGGCCCTACAGCGAAGCGATGCCGGCGAGCGGGCGCAAGCCGTACTGCCGCTGGGGCGGTTTCATCGACGGCATGGAGGAGTTCGACCCGCTGTTTTTCAACATATCCCCGCGCGAGGCGCTGGGGCTGGATCCGCAGGAGCGGCTGTTTCTGCAGTGCGCGTACGCGGCGCTGGAGGATGCGGGCTACACGCGCGCGTCGCTGCAGGAGTCGGTGGGCGGAGAGGTGGGTGTCTATGTCGGCGTGATGTACGCGGAGTACCCGTACTACGGTGTGCAGGCGCAGGCGGGCGGTGAGCCGGTGGTGCTGTCTGGCAGCCTGTCGTCGATCGCCAACCGGGTGTCGTACTTCTGCGATTTTCATGGACCGAGTCTGGCGGTGGACACGATGTGCTCGTCGTCGTTGGCGACGCTGCACCTGGCGTGCGAGGCGATTGCGCGCGGTGACTGCGCGCTGGCGCTGGCCGGCGGGGTGAACGTGTCGATCCACCCGAACAAGTACCTGCAGTTGCAGCAGGGCCAGTTTTCTTCGAGCACGGGACGGTGCGAGAGCTTCGGTCGCGGTGGCGACGGTTACGTGCCGGGCGAGGGCGTGGGCGTGGCGTTGTTGAAGTCGAAGGCGCGTGCGATCGCCGATGGCGATCACATCTACGGGGTGATCTGCGGCAGCGCGATCAATCACGGCGGCAAGACCAACGGCTATACGGTGCCCAATCCGCAGGCGCAGGCGCGTGTGGTGTCCACGGCGTTGCGGCGTGCGGGTCTGGAGGCGAGTGCGCTGGACTATGTGGAAGCGCATGGGACGGGGACGTCGCTGGGTGATCCGATCGAGATTGCGGCTTTGAGCCAGGCCTTTGGCGAGGGATACGCGCTGCAGGCCTGCGCGATCGGTTCGGCGAAGTCGAACATCGGTCACTGCGAGAGTGCGGCGGGGATCGCGGGGGTGACCAAGGTGCTGTTGCAATTCGCGCATGGTCAGCTGGCGCCGTCGCTGCATTCGGCGGAGTTGAACCCGAACATCGATTTTGCGCGCTCGCCGTTCGAGGTGGTGCAGACGCTGCGGCCGTGGCCGCGGCGGATACGCGATGGCAACGAGCAGCCACGGCGGGCGGGGGTGTCGTCGTTCGGTGCTGGCGGCGCGAACGCGCACGTGGTGCTGGAGGAATACCTGGAGGCGCCGCGCACGGAGCAGTTCGGTGGGCCGTACGCGATCGTGCTGTCGGCGCGGACGTCCGAGCAGTTGGACGCACGCGCCCGTCAGCTGCTGGATGTGCTGCAGACCGGGCGCTACGGGGCTGAAGATCTGGCTGACATCGCCTACACGCTGCAGGTTGGCCGCGAGGGGATGGACGAGCGGTTGGGGCTGCAGGTGAGCACGCTGGCGGCCCTGGTCGCCGGTCTGCGCGGGCATCTGGACGGTCACGGGGATACGGTGGAGGGCCTGTACCGAGGCGAAGTGAAGGCGGTCAGGACGGGTCTGGCGGGTCTGGCCCGCGACGAGGAGTTCGCACAGACGCTGCGGAGGTGGATCGAACGGGGCAAGCTGGGCAAGGTG
This sequence comes from Lysobacteraceae bacterium, assembly GCA_044340325.1. Lineage (GTDB taxonomy): Bacteria > Pseudomonadota > Gammaproteobacteria > Xanthomonadales > Xanthomonadaceae > Lysobacter_I. The sequence goes on along the minus strand of JBIITV010000067.1, from coordinate 10,197 downwards.
CTGGAGGTCTGGAGCCAGGGGCTGGATGTGGACTGGCGCAGCCTGTACGCCGACGGTCCGCGCCCCCGACGCATCGCTCTGCCCACCTACCCGTTCGCACGGAAACGCTATTGGGCGCCGGACTCGATCACGGTGGCGGCATCGGCCGAATCGCGTCCTGCAGAGTCGGCGCCGGCCGCCACATCCGGACAGCCAGCCGCGACCACCGTGGCGACTGAAGCTCCCGCTTCGAGAAGCGCTGTCACCACGCCTGCGCCCGCGTCCGCGACACCCGCTGCCGCCGCGCCAAGGGGCCCAGCGCTGGCGCGCGCGGCGCGGCCGCAGGTGACACTCACCCCGCTGGCCGCGCTGAAGCCGGTCGCTCAGCATCCGCTTGCTTCAGAACCCGCCGCGCGTAGCGCCCCACCAGCGATCACATTGGCGACAGCACCGGTGGTCAGCGGGCAAACGGTGTCTCGACAGCAGTCCCCTGTCCCGCCGCAACCGGAGGCTTCCAAGGCTGGTTCGACGGCCGTAGCGACGAGCCGCATGCCCACCGGCGCCTCAATGCCGCCCTCGTTGTCCACGCTGTGCGCGGAACTGCGAGATAGTCTGGGCAGCCTGCTGTTTCTTGAGCCCACCGAGATCGACGACGAGCGCCCCTTCGATGCGCTCGGCATGGACTCGGTCCTGTCCGTTGAATGGGTGCGTGAACTGAATCGACGCTATGGCACTGACGTTCCCGCCACCGATCTCTACGACCACTCCACCGTCTACGCGATGGCAGCCCATCTACAGTCGCTGTTGCGCGAGCGGCATGGCAACAGCCGCTCAGCGCTGTCGGATGCGCCGGCCGCATCCGTCACCATCGCACCGACGACGCGAGCGGCTTCCACAGACGGCTCGACGGCCGTCGTCGGAGCCTCAATGCCGCCCTCGTTGTCCACGCTGTGCGCGGAGCTGCGAGAGAGTCTGGGCAGCCTGCTGTTTCTTGAGCCCACCGAGATCGACGACGAGCGCCCCTTCGATGCGCTCGGGATGGACTCGGTCCTGTCCGTCGAATGGGTGCGTGAACTGAATCGACGCTATGGCACTGACGTTCCCGCCACCGATCTCTACGACCACTCCACCGTCTACGCGATGGCAGCCCATCTACAGTCGCTGTTGCGCGAGCGGCATGGCAACAGCCGCTCAGTGCTGACGGATGCGCCGGCCGCATCCGTCACCATCGCACCGACGACTGATCCTGTGCCGGTCCAGGATCGCATCCTGACTGCGGCGCCCTTGCGCGAGCAGGACGTGCTCGCCGCGCTCGCGGAGGCAGACACGCCGGCGGCCGTGCGGCATGTACCTTCGTTGCGTGCGATGCGCGACGAGCTGATCGCAAGCGTTGCGGCGTTGCTCTTCCTTGACCCCGCCGAGGTCGCCGACGTCACACCGTTCGACTCGCTCGGCATGGATTCCGTCCTGGCCGTCGAATGGATCCGGGAACTCAATGCGCGCTATGGCGTTGACATCTCCGCCACGGAGATCTACGACCATTCGACCGTGCAGGCCATGGCAGAGCTGCTGCGTAGTTTGCTGTCCGCAGCGTTTGCCCCAGCGCAGCCCGGGGCTCCGCCAGCGGCGCGCTCCGCCGTGACGTCGCCAACCCAGGAGCAGGGCGTGCCTACAGAGCCCGGCACTGCAGTTTTTGTGGCAGAGCCGCGACCCGGAGCGACAAGGCCGCACACCGACCTGCCCTTGTCGCCTTCCTCCGCAGCCCGGACGTTCAACACGGTGCTGCAGATGCTGCGTACGAGCGTCGCAGCGACGCTGTTCCTCGATCCGGTGGAGGTCGACGACACGCGGCAGTTCGGTGACCTCGGTATGGATTCCGTCCTGGCCGTTGAATGGGTTCGCGACGTCAATCGCGAGTTCGGCATCGAGATCGCGGCGACCGACATTTACGATCATCCAACCATCGAAACCATGGCCCGCTTCATTGTTGAGCAGCAGCGGCCCAGTACATCTACCGCTGCCATCGCCCCTGCAGTCGCTCCTGCAGTCGCTCCTGCAGTCTCCCCGGCCCCGACGACGGTGACCGCTGATCTTGATGACGTGCTTGGTCGCGTTCAGGCGGGGACCCTCGATCTTGAGGAAGCCGAGCGCCTGCTTGAGAACCTACCGTAACCATGGAGAAGAGCTTGAATGCCGTAAGTTCCAATGCCGCGATCTCGCGAGACGAGATCTTTGCCATCGTTCTGCGCCACGTCAGGCATGTGCTGCCCGATCTCGACTCGATCGAGATCGGTATGCACGACAGTCTGCGAGACCTTGGCGCCAATTCGATCGACCGTGCCGATATACTCATGGACGTGATGCAGACGCTTTCGCTGTCCATACAGCGCATTGAGCTGCTTGGGCCACGCAACCTGGGAGAACTCGTGGAGCTGATTCATGGGAAACTGCAGCAGCAGGAGTGATCCGCGCGTGTCCGGGATAGGGGTCATTTCGGCGATCGGGCAGGGGCGTGAGGCGTTCACGGCAGCGTTGCTGGGGGGCGTGCAGCAATACGGCTATCTCGAACGTGCCGGGCGTGCGCTGGAGGGCCAGGATCCTTTCGTCGGTGCGGAGATCGACCCGCTCGAATGGCCCGTCCGCGCCGATACGCGCGCGCTGAGGACGGCGTCGTTCTCCGCACAGGTTGCGGCGGCCACGCTCGCAGATGCATGGGAAGACGCCCGGCTTGACGATGTGGACCCGCTGCGGATCGGGCTCCTCGTCGGCGGCTCGAACCTGCAGCAGCGCGAGCTCGTCGGTCTTCATCGCGACTACGCGGGTCGCGAGCAGTACGTGCGTCCCAGTTACGCCGCGTCCTTCCTCGACACCGATCTCTGCGGTTTGCTGACCGAGATGTTCGGCATCCGCGGCTTTTCGTACACGATCGGCGCAGCGTCGGCGAGCGGTCAGGTCGTGGCGATCCAGGCGGCGGAGGCCGTCATGGCCGGAAAAGTCGATGTGTGCATCGCGCTGGGAGCGCTCATGGACCTGTCGTTCTGGGAGCTGCAGGCGCTGCGCTCGACGGGTGCGATGGGGTCGGAACGCTACGCTCACGCGCCGTCGCTGGCATGCAGACCGTTTGACCGTTGCAGCGATGGTTTCATTTACGGGGAGGCCTGTGCGGCGCTCGTCATCGAGTCGCCTGCCAGCGCAGCGCGCCGTGGCGTCGATTCGTACGGCAGTCTCTGCGGCAGTGCGATGGTCAGCGACGCCAGCCGCGGTACCCAGCCATCGGCCGATGGCGAGGTGGCGGCCGCGCGTACCGCGCTGCACGCCGCCGGGTTGCGTCCCGCCGATGTCGATTACGTCAACCCGCACGGTACCGGTGCGCCGCTGGGCGACCAGACCGAATTACGCGCACTGCGCGACTGTGGCCTTGTACACGCCCGAATCAACGCGACCAAATCGGTTACCGGGCACAGCCTCACCGCTGCAGGCGCAGTCGAGATCGCGGCGACGCTGCTTCAGATGCGGGCATCGATGCTGCATCCGACGCTCAACCTCGATGAGCCGATCGACTCTGATTTCGGCTGGGTCGGTGCCCAGGCGCAGTCGCATCGGATTGGCCACGCGCTGTGCATGAGTATGGGCTTCGGCGGTATCAACACCGCCGTTTGCCTTCGTCATCCGGAACTCGTTTGATCAAAGGCAGGTAAGCCATGCGTGTGGTAGGTATTGAGGCAATGAATGCTTTCGCCGGAACGGCGAAGGTCGATGTGCTGGATCTGATGACCCATCGCGAGCTCGACATGCGTCGAGCGGACAACCTGCTGATGGTCGATCGTTCGGTTGCGCTGCCGCAGGAGGATCCGATCACGTTTGCCGTCAACGCGGCCAAGCCGATCATTGACGCGCTGTCGCCGGACGAGCGCGATCGTATTGAACTGCTGATCACGTGTTCCGAATCCGGCATCGACTTCGGAAAGTCGATGAGTACTTATGTGCATCACTATCTCGGCCTGAGTCGAAACTGTCGGCTGTTCGAGATCAAGCAGGCCTGCTACTCCGGTACTGCCGGGTTCCAGATGGCGGTGAGTTTCATCCTGTCGCAGGCCTCGCCCGGTGCGAAGGCGCTGGTGGTTGCGACGGACATTTCGCGACCGATACTGCCCGATATCGAGGGGATCACGCCGGCTCATCTCAACAATACCGAATGGAGCTACGCCGAGCCCAGCTCCGGCGCCGGCGCAGTGGCGATGCTGGTCGGCGAGACCCCGACCGTGTTTCAGGTCGATGTCGGCGCCAACGGTTACTACGGCTACGAGGTGATGGATACCTGTCGCCCCATCCCCGACGGGGACGTCGGCGATTCCGACCTGTCGCTCATGTCGTACCTCGATTGCTGCGAAAACGCATATCGCGAATACGAGAAGCGAGTGTCCGGCGTCGACTACGTGACTTCGTTCGACTATCTCGTGTTCCACACGCCGTTCGGTGGAATGGTCAAAGGTGCGCACCGGACGATGATGCGCAAGGTGGCCAAGGCAGATCGCGGCGACATCGAGAACGACTTCACGTCACGCGTTATGCCGGGCTTGGGCCATTGCCAGCGCGTTGGAAACATCATGGGTGCCACGGTGTTCCTGTCGCTGGCCAGCACCATCGATCGCGGGGACTTCGCTACCGCCAAACGATTGGGGTGCTTCTCCTACGGCTCCGGCTGCTGTTCCGAGTTCTACAGCGGTGTGGTCCATCCGGAAGGACAGCAGAAGGTGCGGGCCATGAAGATCGGCGACCACCTCGAGCATCGCTACCGGCTGACGCCCAAGCAGTACGATGACCTGATGATTGAAAACCGTCCGGTGCGATTTGGGGTGCGTGATCTGCACTTCGCCGAGGATCATCCCACGATCGCGGCAACGCGCAACGGCACCCGCCGCCTCTATCTGTCCGAGATTTCGAACTTCCACCGGAAATACAAATGGATTTGAGCGAGTTCCGCTCCGTCAAAGTTCGTTTCGAAGCGTCAGTGTGCTACCTGACCCTGCATCGACCGGACGCCAACAACGCCATCAACGCGGAGATGGTCGACGAATGCGCACGCGTCGTCGCCGCCTGTGAGCGCGACTGCTCGGTGTTGGTGATTGAAGGGTTGCCGGAGGTGTTCTGCGTCGGAGCGGACTTCCAGGGAGTTCGTGACCAGGCGCGCGCCGGCTCGCCTGGAGATGTCGATACGGCCGATCGTCTGTACGCGCTGTGGCAGGCGATCGCGTGCGGCGCGTTCGTTTCCGTTGCGCATGTGCGAGGCCAGGCCAATGCGGGTGGGGTCGGATTCGCCGCCGCATGCGATGTCGTACTCGCGAACGAGGCGGCACGTTTCAGCCTGTCCGAAATGTTGTTCGGCATTTACCCGGCCTGCGTGCTGCCGTTCCTGATCCGCCGCGTCGGTGTGCAACGGGCCAACTACATGGCGCTGACCACTCAGCCGATCCATGCCGAGGCGGCATGCCAATGGGGCCTTGTGGATGCCTATCATGCGAACAGCGGCGTGCTGCTGCACCGGCACCTGGCGCGGCTGAAGCATTTATCGAAGGAGTCGCTTCGCCACTACAAGCATTATCTGCTGCAGATTTCCGGCAACCCCGCAGATGCGCGGGTTTTGGCGGTTGCCAATAACCGCGCGATGCACATGTTGCCGGGAGTGGTCGATGGCATCGCCCGCTTCGTTGAGACCGGGCGCCTGCCCTGGCAGCTCGGCTGATGGATGCCGAGGCGGTCTCTGTGCAGGAGCTCGAGGACGGCGTCGTGCAGATCACGATGCAGGATCGCGAGGGCAAGAATACCTTCACACCGGCTTTGACCGCCGGGTTGATCCATGCTTTCGCCGAGGTCGGGCGCCATCCGGAATGGCGCTGCGTCGTGCTGACCGGGTACGACAGCTTTTTCGCCTCTGGCGGTTCGCAGACGGCGCTGCTTTCGCTGCAGCGCGGGCAGGGCTCGTTCGTGGACGTCAACGTCTACAGCTTGGCGCTCGACTGCGAGGTGCCCGTGGTTTCGGCCATGCAGGGCCATGGCATCGGTGGCGGGTTTGTCATGGGGCTGTATGCCGACTTCGTGGTGTTGAGCCGACAGGCCGTCTACACGACAAACTTCATGAAGTACGGCTTCACGCCGGGCATGGGCGCGACCTATATCCTCCGGCGGAAGCTCGGTCTCGCGTTGGCCGAAGAGATGTTGCTCGGGGCCGAGAACTACCGCGGTGCGACCCTCGAAAAGCGTGGCGTGCCGTTCGCGGTCCTGCCGCAGGCGGAGGTCCTGCCGCATGCGTATGCGCTGGCGCGCAGCGTGGCGGCCAAGCCCCGCAAAGCGCTGGTAGAACTGAAGCGGCACCTGGTGGCGCAGCTGCGCGAGGAATTGCCGGCTGTGATCGCTCAGGAAGTGGCGATGCATCGCGAGACGTTCCACGACCCTGACGTCGAGACGCGGATCTCAACGATGTTCGGCAGATGACAGCGAGGTCCCCATGAACATCCAGAATATTCTGAAGGCGCTGCGCGCCGGCGAGCTCACCGCAGAACAGGCGAAGGCAGCGCTGCGCATCCTTTCCGCGCAGACCGCGCAGACCGCGCAGACCGCGCAGGTGGCGCAGGTGGCGCCTGTCGCGCAGGTGGCGCAGGCCTCCACGGAATCCGCCAGCAACGCGCGACCGGCGCCTCCAGCCGGAGGCTACGATCCGATTGCCGTCGTTGGCATGGCCGGTCGATATCCGGGCGCCCCGGATCTCGATGCGTTCTGGGCGAATCTGGTCGCCGGCAAGGATTCGATTTCGGAAATCCCCGCATCCCGCTGGGACATCGATGAGTTCTTCGACCCGACGCCACCTTATCGCGACAAGATCTATTCGCGATGGCTCGGCGTGTTGGAGGACATGGAGTGCTTCGATCCCCTGTTCTTCAACATTTCTCCGGCCGAAGCGGAGGTGATGGATCCCCAGCACCGGTTGTTCCTTGAAGAGTCCTACAAGGCTTTCGAGCACGCGGGTTACAGTGCTGCCTCGTTGAACGGTGCCAAGTGCGGTGTTTACTTCGGGGTGATGAACAGCGAATACACCAACCTGTTCATGCTCAGTACGGCCCGTCCCAGTGCGACGGGGAACAGCAATGCGATCGGTGCCGCGCGAATCGCCTACCACTTGAATCTGAAGGGACCTGCGATCGCGATCGACACTGCGTGCTCGTCGTCGCTGGTTGCGATGCATCTGGCGATCCAGGGGTTGCAGAACCATGAAATCGACATGGCGTTGGCAGGTGGGGCAACCCTGTACCTGATGCCATCGTCGTACATCGGCATGTGCGCGGCAGGGATGCTGTCGCCGACCGGACGTTGCAAGACCTTCGACAACGACGCAGACGGCTTCGTCCCGGGCGAGGGTGTCGGGGCCGTGGTGCTCAAGCGTCTCGCGGATGCCGAGCGCGATGGCGATACGATCCACGGGGTCATCATCGGCTCCGCGACCAACCAGGACGGCAAGACCAACGGCATCACAGCGCCCAGCAAGGCGAGTCAGATCGAGCTTGAGCGCGGTCTTTATCTGCGCTGCGGCGTCGACCCGACGACGATCGGTTATGTCGAAATGCACGGAACGGGTACGAAGCTCGGTGATCCGATCGAGTTGGAAGCGCTCGCGACCGTGTATCGCGAAAAAACCGCGAAGCGCGGCTGGTGTGCGATCGGATCGGTCAAGAGCAATATCGGTCACACATCGGCGGCAGCCGGCGCCGCTGGCCTGCACAAACTGCTGTTGGCGCTCCGTCATGGCGCATTGGTGCCCACGCTCAACTACCAGCGCCCGAACGAGCATTTCGACTTTGCCGCCTCTCCGTTCTACGTCAACACAGAGGTGCAGCCGTGGGAATCCATCGATGGCTTGCCGCGTCGGGCGGCCGTCAGCTCGTTCGGATTCAGCGGCACCAATGCGCACCTCATCGTCGAGGAGTACGTCGAGCGCCGGGCGAGGTCTGAGCGAATACGTCCGGGACTGTTCGTGCTGTCGGCGCGCTCGGAAGCGCGCCTGAAGACCTATGCCCGGGCGCTTCGCCTGGCGCTCGAGCGCGACTATTCGATCGACCGTGAAGATCTGGCCTACACGCTGCAGGTCGGGCGCGATGCCATGGAACACCGGCTGGCCATTGTCAGCGACTCGACCGAAATGATCATTCGCGGGCTCGACCGTTGGTGCGCTGGCGAAGCCGATGCGTCGGTTTTTTACGGTGTCGCCCGCGGAGGGAAGGACCGCCGCAGGCCCGACGATGACGGCGAGGCGCTGGCACAGGATTGCGCCGACTACGCTGCCGGCGCGTTCGAAGTCTTGGCTGGGCGATGGGTCGGCGGCGCCGACATCGAGTGGGCGCGGGTCCGCGCTGCCGATGGCGCACGTCGCATTCCTCTGCCGACATACCCTTTCGAGCGGAAGGGCTACTGGTTGCCTGGCGTCTATGAGGCTGATGCGCGAGCCGATGACGCGCAGGGAAAGCTCCATCCGTTGCTGCACAGGAACCTGTCGGACTTCGACGCGCAGCGCTATGCCTCGAGTTTCACGGGCAACGAGTTCTTCCTTGCCGGGCACCGCGTAAGCGGCCTGCGCGTGCTGCCGGGCGCGGCGTATCTCGAGATTGCACGGGCCGGCGTTGCGGCGGCATGCCGGGTCGACAGCGAGCGCCAGTGCGTGCATCTGCGGGATGTAGTCTGGCTGCGGCCGCTGGTCGCAAGCGATGCGGCCGGCCGGCCGATATCGCTTGATGTCGAGCTGACCATTGCACGGCCGATCGATGGCACCTGCAAGTTTCAGTTCTCGAGTGCGGACGGTGCCCTGGTCTGTACGGGCCGTGCAGTCGTTGATGCGCGGCAGACGGCTGTCAATGTCGATCTTGAGGCCTTGCGGGGCTCGCTGCAGGGAGGGCATTCGCTTTCGGGCGAGGCCCACTATCACGTGTTGGAAGCGCTCGGATTGCAGTATGGCCAGGCACTCCGTGGCATGGTCGCGATGACCGCCACAGCCAATGCCGCGCTGGCAATGGTCACGCTGCCGGTCATGCACGCCGCAGATGCCAGTCGCTACGTGCTGCATCCGGCACTGCTCGACTCGGCAATGCAGGCCTCGCTCGGACTGGAGCTCGTGCAGCCCGGACGCGGAGCCGCAGTGGGCGGACCGGCACTGCCTTTCGCGATCGAGGCGATCGATGTATTCGCACCGCTGCCGCGCGAGATGTTTGTCCACGCGCGCGAAGCGGGCGACGGGGCGGTTCGCCGCGTTGATCTCGATCTTCTCGACGGTACCGGCCTACTGTGCGCTCGGGTACGCGGACTATGCAGCCGAGCGGCGGTGAGCGGATCAGTGGGTGCGGTGCCTGCACCCTTCTTCGAGGCCGTGCATGCGCAGGCTGCGTCGACGGACGTTCCGGTTGCAGCTGTCGGGGAGGCCGTATCCGCATCCGGCGACATGTGCCTGCTGGTCCCGGTCTGGAGGCAGGCAATGTTGGCCGATGAGTCTGCCGACCTCTACGCGCGCCGTGCGCTGATCGTGGCAGCGCCGGGTCGCGAACGCGACGAGCTGTTCTCGCGCCACCGCGATGCACTGGTGCTTGAGCCTGCCGACTGGGCCGACGACGCGGCGGCTGCTCGTAGCGCCGAGCGACTGCGCACCGCAGGGCGCATCGAGAGCGTGTATTTCATTGCACCTCAAGAAGCCAGTGGTCCGGCTGGAGAGGCGATCATCGCGGCGCAGACGTTCGGCGTTATCGCCTGTATGCGCCTGTTGAAAGCGCTGGTCGATCTCGGTTACTGGTCGGCGTCGCTCGCCGTCACCGCCGTGACGACGCGAACGCAACAAGTGCTTGCCGAAGACCGTGTGTTGTGCGCGCATGCGGGCGTACACGGATTGGTGGGCTCGGTGGCAAAGGAATACCCGAACTGGCAGGTGCGGCTGGTCGATACCGACCTCTGCGGAGTGAAGTTGTGGGATCGGCTAAGCGCGATTCCGGCACTGCGTGGGGAAACGTTGGCGCTGCGACGCGGCCTCTGGTACGCCCAGCATCTGGTTGCGGCGGAGATGGGGGCTGTGGGTGATGCGACGACGTACCGTCAGCATGGTTTGTATGTGGTGATCGGTGGTGCGGGCGGTGTTGGCGTGGCTTGGAGCGAGTGGATGATCCGTCGCTACCAGGCGCGGATCGTATG
>JBIITV010000203.1:0-6430 GCA_044340325.1 Lysobacteraceae bacterium | reverse complement strand
CGCCGTGTTCGCACCATCGGTCACGCTCACCTGCGTCAGCCGGTTCGCCGCATCGTAGGTATACGTCGTCTTCTGCGTCTGGCTGGCGTCCACGCCCACCACTGTCTCGGTCGCGAGCCGGCCGGCGGTGTCGTAGGTCGCCTGGACGATACGGTCCCGCGTCGCATCCACCGTCACCACCAGCGCAGTGGCCGGCGGCGTGCCCACCGTATCGCTGCGCCACACGCTGGTGGGCGGCGTCCCGGTCCACCAGCTGTCCAATGGTGTCACCCGGTTCGCGTAACGCCGGGTCTCGACCAACCGGTCCATACCGTCGCGCACGTATTCCACCACCGCGCCGGTCGCATCGATCTGCGCACTGGGATTGCCCTTGGCGTCGTACAGGACATAGGTCCGCGCCTTGGTCGAGCCCTCGATCAACGTCTCTTCGGCGATCAGGCGACCCGCCAGATCGTACTTGCGGTTGGTCACCCGCTGTCCGGTGGTGTTCCCCGCCGCAATGGTCTCGGTGACACTGACCACTTGTCCGTAGGCATCGCGCACTTCCGTGCGCACCGCGCCGGTGTCGGTGGTGACCGCGATGGTGTTGCCCGAATCGGTATAAATGTATTGGGTCAACACCGTGGCCGCATCGTTCGCGGCGAGCCAGGTGGTATAGCCGGCGAGATTGGTCCGCTGATCCGGCATCGCGGCCGTGCCGTGGTCGCGCCTGAGCACGCTCAACAATCGTCCCATCCCGTCGTACAGATAGTCGACCACTTCATCGCCTGCCGCCGAGGCCGCGCCCAAGGTCCGGCTCGCCCCACGATCGGTGATCTGCTGACGCAACAGACCCTGCGCGTCATAGGTGTAGCGGGTGATCTCGGTGCTCGCATCCAGTACGCCATCGCCCACCGCAACGCCCGACCCCGCAGCTTGCGCGACCTGTGCGAACAGGCGCTGCTCCGACAACCGGCCCATCGCATCGTAGAGATAGTCCGTGCGCACGCTGTTCTGCATCTGCGCGGTCGCGGCTGCCCACGTGTTCAGGTCAGTCTCCGACAACGCCGTCGTGCTGGTGTAGGCCGCGCTCACGAAGCGACGCAGCGCGGTCAGCTGCCCAGCCGCGCCGGCCGCCGTGCCATACACGTACTGGGTCACTCCCTGCGCGGCATTGATGACATAGCGCAAACGATTCGACGCGTCGTACACGTAACGCGTCGTCAGCGCAGTGCTCGCAGCCGGATCGCCGCCTGCGGCCGGACCATTGGTATCCACTGCGGTATACCGCGTCTCGACCGTGACCTGGTTCGCGGCGTTATAGCTGCGATCGATCCGATTGCCTTGCAGGTCCCACTGCTTCACTACATTGCCGCGACTGCTGCTGCCGTCGGTCGGCACGTCGTATTCGTAGTTCGTCCGCGCCAGCACCGTGGCGCCACGCCTGGCCTCGACCTGGGTGATGTTCCCCAACGTATCGTAGCTGTAGCTGGTGACATCGCTGACACCATTCACCGCCGGCGCATGCACTTCCTGCAATTGCAGGGTCGTCGCATGGAACTTGTAGGTCCAGGCCAGGCCGCTTGCATCCGCAACCGTCACCGAGGTCAGACTCGTCAGCGGATCGGTCGCACCATACGTGTACACCGTGGTCTGGCCCAGGCCATCGCCATCAATGTTGTTCAGATCGCCGATCGTGGTATGCGTCACCCGGCCGCTGGCGTCGTACACGAAACTCAGACGGGTGCCATCGCTGTTGACCACCGAGCTGATCTGCAGGCTCGCGCCCACATAGGTATACGCCGTGCGATACAGCTTGCCGTTGTTGTTCGACGCTGTGGCGCTCCATGCGTTGTCGCCGGTCTGCGCCGACAAGGCGTTCGTCGTCGCCACGGTATCGGGCGTCAGATCCGTGATCACAGCTGTGATCCGGTTGGACGCATCGTACTCGTACCACACCTGCCCGCGCGTGGTGCCGCCTTCGCGCGTATTGATCGCCTTGAGACGATTGGAGGCGTCGTACACCAGGTAGATGCCATCGCCCGTCGCCAATGTCGACACGATGCTGGTCAGCCGGCCGGTCGGGCCCGCCGCACTGTAGCTCAGGTTGTACTGCGCACCGCTTTTGGCATCGATGATCTGCAGCAACCGCCCGCCATTGGTGCCCGAGACGTCGTACACCTCGCGATTGAGCGTACTGCCTTCGGTCCAGGTCCACTGGGTCGTGCCGTTGAACGTCAGCGTGTCGTGCGCCCCCTCGCCCACGGTGCTCACATAGGCCAAACGGCTTTGATCCCACGTGTAGGTCACCTCGCTGCCATCGCCGAGACTGCGGATCACCCGGCTGCCGGTCGTACCCGACGCGACACTGACGCCAAGCGCATCGAACGGACCGGTCACCCTGCGCTCGAAGACGTTCAGCCAGCCGTCCTGACCGATCTGGGTCTGGCGGCCCGCCTCGGTCACCAGCCCACGGCTGTTGTAGGTGCGCACAAAGGCGATCGGCAAGCCACGGGTCAGGATCGACTCGTCGATGTCCTGCAACACCAGATTTCCGGTGGCCAGATTGACATAGTGGCGTTCACCGCTCTGACCGACTCCACTGGACCCGCCCGAGGTACCTCCCACTTGGGTGACAGACGAATTGAACAGCCCAAGTCCGGTACCGGTGAACACTGCAACCATGGTGTAAACCCCTGTTTTTTATCAATCGATTAGCGGTTATCGATAGGTTTTATCGATACGCATCAAGTGCGGCTGCTTCCAACACGCAATCCATTCGCTTCTGTCCATGACATCGGGAAAAGGTTTAGGGGCAATTCCGTCCGCAGGTATGCAATACACCAACCGCACCTGCAAGCACGAAGACATCTAGATCCACCGACGGTGGAAACGCCGTCCCAAGGCTCGACATCTGCCGCGAATGAAGAGGGCTGGCGGGTGGAAGTACGGGCACAGAATTGAACCAGGACAGCCGATCGCCACGATAAGCGATTGATTTTTCGAGCCGCGTCCGGTTTCATCGCGCAATTACGTATACCCACTCAAATATGGCTGACTCTCTTCCCCATGGCCGCTGCATGATCGAATTCGGTCACTTGACCCACGCCGGGCTGCGCCGCGAACTCAACGAGGACACCTATTACGGTGACAGCGATCTCGGGCTGTGGTTGGTCGCCGACGGCATGGGCGGTCACGAATACGGCGAGGTCGCAAGTGCACTTGCCCGCGAAACCATCGTCCGCGAGATCCGTCAGGGCACGTCGCTGGCACAAGCCATCCGCACTGCCGACGAAGAAATCATTCGCGCTTCGCGCCAGCGCAGCGATGCGCTGCCGATGGGAACCACCGTGGTCGCTCTGCGGGTGTTGGGCAATCGCTTCGAAGTGGCCTGGGTCGGCGACAGCCGCGCCTACCTGTGGCGCGACGGCCAGCTGGCACAGCTCTCGCACGACCACAGCTACGTCCAGGAACTGATCTCGCAGGGCGCGATCACCGTCGATCAGGCCCGTACCCACCCGCACCGCAACGTGGTCACCCAGGCGTTGGGTGTGACCGATCCGCAGAACCTGAACGTCGAGACCCTGTCCGGCGAATTGCGTGCAGGGATGCAGCTGCTGCTGTGCAGCGACGGGCTGACCGAGGAAGTGGACGACGGCAACATCTCGCAGGTGCTGTCGCATACCGAATGCAGCGCGCAGGAATGCGTCGATGGTCTGGTCGCCGCCGCGCTGGACGGCGGCGGCTCGGACAACATCACTGTGATCCTGATCCGCCGGAATTGACCGCAGAGTCGACGAACCGGTGCCCGTTCAGCCACAGGGCGATGGCAAGCAGCAGCGTGGACACCGTCGCAGCCGCGACATGCAGCCACGGCCCACGCATCGCGATATCGAAGACCAGGGTCGCGAGCGTCGCCGTCGCCAGTAGCCAGAGCGCCCAACGGCGCCATCGCTACAGTCCGATGAATGCCACCAGCAGCGCCAGCGGCAAGGCGATCGCGAAGAGCTTTCCGGCGTTCGATGCCGCTGCTGGAAACACATCGATGAAGGTCGGCCAATCGGTCAGAACGATGCGCAGCGCGTTGAGCGTCGGCAGGGCCATCAGCGCGAGCAACCCGCGCAGACAGATCAGCCGCCAGATGCCGCCCTGCGCCGCGTTCAGCCCTTGCATCTCGGCATGACATCCTTCAGCGCATCGCCCTTGACCTCGCAGCTCCACTCGATCATCCCCGAAGCGTCGTTCGCGGTCGGGCGCAGCACGATCGTACTGCCGGCCGGAAAGCGCTCATCCATCTTCACGGTGATCACGCCCTGCGCGCCGAGGGTGATCTCGCGCACGGCGCCACCGCGCATTTCGGTCGGTGCCGGCAAGCCAGCCTCGTCGGCATCGCGCGGCCAGCGGCCATTGGTCTGGTAGTACTCGGTCAGCGCGACCCGGAACATCGTCGCCCGGCTCGCCGCTTCCACGACCAGGCCACGCCGGTCCATGTCCTTGGCCTCCGCGTCCATCGCATCGCGGGCCCCCTTCACGCTGCGTTGCACCGAGGCCTCGACCTCGGCCGCGACCTGCTGCGCCTGGACGCGCGCCTGGGTCAGATCGACCTGGGCGTCCGGCGGCTGCGTTCCGGCGGTGGATTTGGCCGCTGCGTCCTCGCGCGGCTGGACGACGAGCAGGTCGTAACCCAGCAACGCCAGGAAGCCGCCGACGAGCACAGCGATGAGCGTGATGATGAACTGTTTCATGCGGCACTCGGAGAAAAATCAGGATCTACTGTAGCCGGAGTCGATCCTTGGGGCGATGTCATGATCGGCGCGCAAACCCCCGGTAATCGAATCGGCGCTACTCATACCCGCGAATAGTCCCAGGACACCATTCTGCCGTCGCGGTACGGCATCACGCCGTGGAAGCCGCGCGGGTCGTCGTCGAAGACCAGCGGCAGGAATCGACGGTCGCCGTCCCACAGCGGCAGATCGAGGATGCGGTCCACCGCCACCCATTCCAGCGTGCCTTCGGCATTGGTCTCATGCGGCGTGCCGCTGTAAGCGGTGATCAGGAACACGAACCCGAGCCAGTCTTCGCCCTGCTTGCCGAAGCCGGGCCAGCTGATGGTCCCGCGCAGCAGCAGTTCGTCGCATTCGATGCCGGCTTCTTCATGGATTTCGCGTCGCATCCCCGCAACCACGTCCTCATCGGCTTCGAGCTTGCCGCCGAGGCCGTTGTACTTGCCCAGATGCTGGTCGTCCGGCCGCGCGTTGCGGTGGATCAGCAGCACCTGCCTGCGGTCAGGCGACAGCACGTAGCCGAGGGTAGCGACGATCGGGGTATAGGGCATGCGGAGCTTCCTGTGCGAACGGCGATTATAGGATGCGCCTCGGCGGACCGGCTGTTCGCGGTGGTCTCAGAAGTGGTGGTCTCGGACGCGATGGCCTCAAACACGGTGCGCGACACGTGCACCCTATGCAGTCGCCACAGACTTCACGCCGTCCGCGCAGTCAGCATCCGCCGCAGCATCGATTTCAGCGCCAGTGCCTTCACCGGCTTGGGCAACAAACCGAGTCCGTATTCGAGTGCGATGCGACGCACCTCACCGCTGTCGTCGGCACTGAGGATCAGGGTCGGATGCGCGCCGAAGCGTTCGGCGAGCCTTGCCTGCAGCGCCACGCCCGTATCGCCGTCGTCGAGGTGGTAATCGAACAGCCACAGCGCATGCTCCGCGCCCGCAGCAAGCAGAGTCTGCGCATCGTCGCCGTCGACGACGGCATCGACGCCGCATTGCCAGCTTTCGAGTACCGCGCGCAGCGCGGCCAGCGCCTTTGGATCGTTGTCGACGATCAACACGCGCAGTCCGTCGAGACCGGCGGACGCGACAGGTGTCGTGTCCGGCTGCGGAGGCGCGATCGACGCGAGCGCGAGCGAGAACACGGTTCCGTTCGCGTTGAGACCCGCGCTGCAACTGCGCAGCCCCAGCGGAGCATCGAGCAGACGCGCGATACGGTCTGCGATCGCCAGGCCGAGGCCCAGCCCCTGCCCTGCAGCGCCTTCGCCGCGCCGGAATTCCTCGAAGATCGCAACCTGCTGGGATTCCGGAATGCCGGGGCCGGTATCGTGCACTTCGATCCGCAGCCCGCCGCCGACGCGACGCACGCCCAGCAGCACGCCGCCGCGCTCGGTGTAGCGCACCGCATTGGCAAGGAAGTTCTGCAGAACACGACGCAAAAGCTGCGGGTCGGTATGCACCCAGACCCGGGTGGGGCGATAGCGGAAGCGCAGGCCGCGCTCCGCTGCCAGGGCACGGAATTCCGAGGCCAGCGGCTCCAGCACCTCGGCCAGCGGAAACAGCCGCGACTGCGGCACCAGACCGCCGGCTTCCAGCCGCGACATGTCGAGCAGACCCGAGAGCAGATCGCCGGTGGAGTCCAGCGCACCGCGGATCTGCTGCGCGGTCGCG
>JBIITV010000202.1:0-6584 GCA_044340325.1 Lysobacteraceae bacterium | reverse complement strand
AACGCGCGCGAATTCCACGCCGAAACCATCCGCAAGCTCGATGCGCTTTACAACTACGACTGCCTGCGCGCGAACAAATCGATGATGGCCTGGGGCGTGGAGGCGCGGGTGCCGTTCCTCGACACTGAATTTCTCGACGTGGCGATGCGGATGGATGCGCAGGCCAAGATGATCGACAAGTCTTCGGACACGCGAAAAATGGAGAAAGCGGTGCTGCGCGAAGCCTTCGAAGGCTATTTGCCCGATGAAATCCTGTGGCGGCAGAAAGAGCAGTTCAGCGACGGCGTCGGCTACGGCTGGATCGATGGTTTGAAAGCGCATGCCGAAGCGCAGGTCAGCGATGCCGATTTCGCATTGGCCGAGCAGCGCTTCCCGATCAACCCACCGCAGACGAAGGAAGCGTATTTCTATCGCCGCATCTTCGACGAAGCGTTTCCGGGCGACGGCTGCGCGAACACCGTGCCCGGCGGCAAGTCGATCGCGTGTTCGTCGCCGGCGGCGATCGCGTGGGATGCTGCTTTTGCGAATGCAGCGGATCCATCGGGACGTGCGATCGCCGGCGTTCACCACTCACCGACAACAGCCGCATGAACCATGCGGATTGCGCGGCAACAGTGCAATCTGCAGAGTAGGGACGCATTCAATCTGTTTCTGTCGGCCACGCGTAGACTCCGGCGCTCATGCACCACAGCGATGGGCGAGGAGTCGACGATGGACGCTGCAAAGATGGATGCTGCAAAAGCACAGCCGACCCGGCGCGTGCAACTGCACGTGGAAGATACCGGAGGCAGCGGACGCCCCGTCGTTCTGATCCATGGCTGGCCCTTGTCCAGCGAGTCGTGGGCAGCGCAGGTCCCGGCGCTGCGCGATGCGGGTTTCAGGATCATCGCATACGACCGTCGCGGCTTCGGCCGTTCCGAAAAACCGGAGGATGGTTACGACTACGACACGCTTGCGAACGATTTGGCGGGGCTCGTTGTCGACCTGGATCTGCGCGATGCGGTGCTTGTCGGATTTTCGATGGGAGGAGGCGAAGTCGCGCGCTACGTCAGTCTGCACGGACAGGACCGTTTGGGCGGCGTGGTATTCGCCGCCGCAGTGACGCCATGAAATCGCCCGACAATCCGCATGGACCGTTGACATCCGGGAAGGCGGAAGAAAAAACGGCGGGATTGAAAGCCGACCGGCATGCGTACTTCGATGAATTCACCCGGAATTTCTTTTCGGTCGACGGTGCACTGCAGGTCGACGAAAGTCAGCGGCAATCAGCGATCGGATTGTGTCTGCAGTCGAACCAGGTCGCCGCGCTCGGCTGCATGCATGCGTTCAGCACCACCGATTTCCGCGACGACCTGACGCGCATCAGTGTTCCGGCACTTGTTCTGCATGGTGACGCCGATGCGATTGTGCCGTTCGAGGGCTCAGGTGCCTTGACCCATGCGGCGATCGAGCACAGCGAGTTGCATGTATTGAAACACGCGCCCCACGGCTGCAACATCAGCCACGCGGAGGCGTTCAATTCAGCGCTGCTGGGATTCCTGCGTGGCTGATGGGCGCATGCGTCGCTGTATCCTGCGATGGACTCAAGTCCTTCGTTGCTTTGTTCCGATTCGTTTCGATCATTCCAATCTTCGATGAGGACACTCACGGCGGGCTTGAGCCCGCCCTGCGATGTCTACCGTTTCGGCTCAAGTTTCAGCGTGTATTCGGTCTTGCCCGGCAAAAACGGCGTCGGCCGCCCGTGTACCCAA
The DNA here is from genome assembly GCA_044340325.1 of Lysobacteraceae bacterium. Classification (GTDB taxonomy): domain Bacteria; phylum Pseudomonadota; class Gammaproteobacteria; order Xanthomonadales; family Xanthomonadaceae; genus Lysobacter_I. The sequence goes on along the minus strand of JBIITV010000202.1, from coordinate 4,833 downwards.
TCGTCGTGCCCGGCGCCCCAGAACGGTGACAGCGGATGTCCGCTCTGTCCACCGGGCATATGGGTGATGCCGTCGGCCTCATGTCCGGGCGACACCACCATGCGCTCCGATGCCCCGAATTCGGGGCCGACCACGCGCGGCATGCCGCCATCGCCCGACAGTTGATCCTGTGGCATGCAAAGCAATGATTTCCCGATCAGAGGAATCGCTTTCGCCAGCGGGTGGCAGATCGCAGCGGTATTGCGCTCGCCCCAGGTGCGCTCTGCGAGTGGGCCCTGTGTCTTCAGTTCGTCGCGGACTTCTTTAGCGGCATCTTCGAACAACGCATCCCAGGTTTCGAATTTCCGCGACAGCAGATGCGGCGGTCGCTGCGTGGCCAATGGCCACACCGTGCCTTCAAGCTGTTGGAAGGCGGGCATCTCGAATTTTTCACCGAGTGCGGCATGCGCAGGTGCGGTCAGGCCTTCGGCCACGCGTGCGTGCACCGCGAGCCGCCATGCGCGGACGATGCGGTAACCGACGGAGTCGACGCTCGCACGACCCTCCCAGCGTTTCGACGCCTCGGACAACTCGCTCAGTGCAGGCGATTTCACGCGTGCTGCGGTCTCGCGCAGCAGCATCCACCACTGCGTCTGGAACACTGCTCGGTCGTCGAGTTGCACTGCGAGCAGGTCGCGCTCGGTGAACGTCTCCCGCGCGAACAGATCGTTGCGGATCTGGCGCGCGCGTGCGCCGAAGGCGTAGCCGCCGTCGCCGATCTGCGCCAGCGCCGCGCCATCCATGGTGCGGTTGTTCGCGCTCCAAAGCCTGTGGTAACCGGGTTCGGTCACATGTGGTGAGCGGTCGGTCGAAATACTCCAGGCCGGACAGCTGCCGGCTTGGGCCAGATCGGTATCCGGTGCTGTCGGCTCACAGCCTGCCTCGCGCTGTGCCAAGGGGCCGATCAACCGCCACCCGATGCGGCCCCTGGAATCGCCGATCAACAGATTCTGGGTCGGCATCGCGCTGCGGTCGGTCATCGCCATTGCTTCGTCGAGGTCCCGCGCAACCGCGAAATCGGTGAGGCCGAAGCCGAGCGCGCCTTTGAGGTGCGCGTTCCAGCGCAGCGCGAACAATCGGTCGCCATCGCGATGCAGCACCGGACCCCACTCGGTTTCTTCCACTTCGAAGGCGACCGGCGTGCCGCCGGCGACGCGGATCGTCTCCGCGTGCGAGGTCGGTTTCACGCAGGTCGATGGGTCCGCATCGCGGGCGCTGCAGTCGGTATGGATGCGCCAGTCGGCCGTGTCGACATAGCTGTTGGTGAACGCCCAGGCGATGTGCGTGTTGCTGCCGACCACCATCGACGGGAGGCCGGGCAGGGTGAATCCGGTGATGTCGACCTTGCCGCCCGGCGCGCGCGCGTCGGCGTAGCGCAGTCGCGTACGGAACCAGATGCTCGGCGCGCGCAATCCCAGATGCATGTCGTCCGCGACGATCGCGCGACCGTCGGCGGTGAGCGCGCCGGAGACCGCGAAATTGTTGCTGCCGGGGACGATGTCGTCAGCGGCCACGTCGTGGCGCTTCGCTGGCGTTCCGGGCAGTTTCCGCAGATCCACTTCGGCGGCTGTCGGCAGCGTCGCATCGCCTCTTGCGCTGCCGACCAGCGGCGCGTCCCAGCGCGTGCCGTCGCGCGTCAACAGCGCGAACAACGCCGGTGGAAGATGCGGTTTGATTTTCCACAGCGCCAGTTCGCGATGGTTGCCGGCGTCCTGCAGATCGAAATACATCGCGAAACCGGTGAGCGCGGCATCGCCGATCTCCCAGCGCTTAGGCTGCTGGCGCAGCAGCAGATACGGCCATGGGCGCACGCGCAGCGCGCCGAGACCGGCGTTGACGCCATCGGTGTAGGCCTGCAGCTGCGGGCGCTTGTCGACGGCCATCGTCGCCAGGTCGGCCTCGACCCGCGCGCGGATGCGATGCATGCGCTGCGCCTTGTCTTTCTCGATCGCGATCGGTCCGAACAGCTCCGACAGTTCGCCGGCGGAGACGCGGCGCATCAGGTCCATCTCGAAGAAACGCTCCTGCGCGTGCACGTAGCCGAGCGCGCGCATCGCATCGACCTCGTTCGCGGCATCGATGGTCACGACGCCCAGCGCATCGCGCTGCACCGTCACCGGCGCGGACAGGCCGTCGAGCGCGAGCTCGCCGTCGAGCGTCGGCAGACTGCCGCGCATCAGCCACCAGCCGGCGCCGAAGCCGACTATGAGCAGGATCAGCAGGCACAGTGCGATGCGTTTGAGCCACTTCTTCATGATCGATCCAGGTCGGTGGTGTGGGCGAACGGTTTCAGCCGTTGTGTCGCAGACGGTAGACGCAGGTATCGAGTGCGGTCACGCCCTGGTCGATGAAACCCGGCTCCATCGAGAGGATGTCGCGGCGTTCGAGCAAATCGATTTCCCAGCGAGGCGTATAGCGTTCGCGGACTTCGGCTTCGGTCACGGTGAACGGCGGCCCTTCCTTTTCGTGCGCGGGGTATTCGAGCGTGATCAACAGCCCACGGCACCCTGTGGGCAGGCGTGCGTAGAGATCATCGATGTAGCGCCGCCGCAGATTGAGGGGCAGTGCGATCAGTGCGGCGCGATCGTAGACCGCTGCGCAGTCGGCGAGGGCGCTTCCGTCCAGCGCGAAGACATCGCCGCAGATCAGTTCGATGCTGTCTGCGCGGTAGTGCGTGCTGTAGTGCGACTCGACGATTTCGGGCTCGAGCGCGTGCTCCGCGAAAAACCTTTCGACCGCGAGTGGCGAAAGATCGACGCCCAAAACGCGATGACCCTGCGATGCGAGCCACAGCATATCGACCGATTTGCCCGCCAACGGCACGAACACTTGGCAGCCCGCAGGCGCAGCGACGCTGGGCCAGTGCTTCTGCAGCAGCGGTGCCGGCTGTCCCTGGTGGAAGCCGATCTCGTTGTCCCGCCAGCGTCGGTGCCAGAACTCCGGATCCATCACTCCACCGTCAAGGCATCGACTTTCTGCCAGCCGCGCGACAGCAGGCCGCCGCGGCTGCCGCGCGCGCCGAGATAGGGTTCGAGGTCCTTGAACGACAGCGACATCGTCCGCGCGCCTGATTTCACCGACAGCGTGCCGCCCGGCGGTACCACCGCCACCGCGATCACGCGCTCGGTGCTGCGTTTGGCTTTCGGGATCTCGATGATCTTGTTGCCTTTGCCTTTGTCGAGTTCCGGCAGCTCGGAGATCGGGAACGCCAGCAGATGGCCGGCGCTGGTGACCGCCACGATCCGGTCGCTGTCGACATTGCCCACTGCGGCCGGTTGCAGCACGCTGGAACCGGGCGTCAATGACAACATCGCCTTGCCGGCCTTGTTGCGCCCGGTGAGGTTCTCGAACTTCGTGACGAAGCCGTAACCGTGCGAGGACGCCAGCACGAAGCGCGCATCGTCGGCGCCGCTGGCCATGGTCACGAACCCTGCGCCGGCCGGCAGCGAGAAGCGCCCGCTCAGCGGTTCGCCGTTGCCGCGCGCCGAGGGCAGCGAATGCGCCAGCGACGAATAGCTGCGGCCGGTGCTGTCGAGAAACGCGACCTGCTGGGTGCTGCGCCCACGCACCGCGCACAGCAGGCCGTCGCCGTCGCGATAGCTCAGCGCCGCCGCATCGATGTCGTGACCCTTGCCCGCGCGGATCCAGCCCTTTTCGCTCAGTACGATCGTCATCGGTTCGCTGGGCACCAGCTCGGTCTCGTCGATCGCCTGCGCGGCCTCGCGCGAGACCAGCGGCGACATCCGCGCATCGCCGAATTTCTTCGCATCGGCCAGCAATTCGTCCTTGACCAGCTTCTTCAGCTTCGGCTTGCTGTCGAGGATCGAGATCAGTTTGTCGCGTTCGGCGGCGAGTTCGTCCTGCTCGCCGCGGATCTTCATTTCTTCCAGGCGGGCAAGCTGTTTGAGCTTGGTGTCGAGGATGTAGTCGGCCTGATCGTCGCTCAGCCCGAAGCGTGCGATCAATGCGGGTTTCGGCTCGTCCTCGGTGCGGATGATGCGGATCACTTCATCGAGGTTGAGGAACGCGATCAGCAGGCCTTCCAACAGATGCAGACGACGTTCGACTTTTTCCAGCCTGTGCTTCAGCCGACGGACGACCGTATCGCTGCGGAACACCAGCCATTCCGACAACAGCATCTTCAGGTTCTTCACCTGGGGACGGCCATCCAGGCCGATCACGTTCATGTTGACCCGGTAGCTTTTCTCCAGATCGGTGGTGACGAACAGATGCCCCATCAGCTGTTCGACATCGACGCGGTTGCTGCGCGGAATCATCACGATCCGGGTCGGATTTTCGTGATCCGATTCGTCGCGAAGGTCTTCCAGCCAGGGCAGTTTCTTCGCGCGCATCTGTTGCGCGATCTGTTCGATCACTTTGCTTGGGCTGACCTGATAAGGCAGCGCGGTGATCACGATGTTGTTCTGCTCGCGGATATAAGTGGCGCGCGCCCGCACGCTGCCGTGGCCGGTCTCGTACATCGCCTGCAGATCGGCGATGGGCGTGATGATTTCGGCGGTGGTCGGATAGTCCGGGCCGCGCACGTGTTCGCAGAGGTCGCGCACGGTGGCGTCTGGATCGTCGAGCAGACGCACGCAGGCGCTGACGATCTCGTTGAGATTGTGCGGCGGCACATCGGTGGCCATGCCCACCGCGATACCGGTGGTGCCATTGAGCAGCAGATGTGGGAGACGCGCCGGCAGCCAGGTCGGTTCTTCGAGGGTGCCGTCGAAGTTCGGATCCCAGTCCACGGTGCCGTGACCGATCTCGCCCAGCAGCACCTCGGCGATCGGC
>JBIITV010000201.1:0-6657 GCA_044340325.1 Lysobacteraceae bacterium | reverse complement strand
AAGTTGGTCAGCGTGCCGCCCAGCCAGCGCTGGGTCATGTACGGCATGCCGCAACGTTCGGCTTCTTCCTTCACCGAATCGCGCGCGCTGCGCTTGGTGCCGAGGAACAGGATGATGCCGCGCCTCTGCGCGACGCCCGAGATGAAGTTCATCGCGTCGTTGAACAGCGGGACGGTCTTCTCGAGATTGATGATGTGGATCTTGCCGCGGGCGCCGAAGATGTACGGACCCATCTTGGGGTTCCAGTAGCGGGTCTGGTGGCCGAAATGGACGCCGGCTTCCAGCATCTGGCGCATGGTGATCTGTGGCATTGGGAAACTCCGATGTAGTGGAACCGGCCGCCCGGATCGCATTGCGATCGGATGAAGACGGTGCGCCCGCAATGAATGCGGAGCGCGTGGTTCCGGGGTTGGGCCTCCCCGCTGCGCCGTAGCCAGATCCTTCGCGGCGAACTGCGAAAGACACCCCGGTACGGAGAGTTGCGGCGGGTGTGGATTCAACGGTGACGCCCGTTGTCGGCGGTCTTGCCGGCCAAAGCCGGTGTATAACCCGGTGAGTCTAGCCGCAACAGGGGGTTACGGACAAGCCGAGGGGGCGAAAAACGACCGAATGGGCAATAATGCGGCCATGGCCATGACCATCAAAACCCCCGAAGACATCGAACGCATGCGCGTGGCCGGCCGGCTGGCCGCCGAGGTGCTGCAGATCATCGCCCCGCACGTGAAACCCGGGGTCAGCACCGGCGAGCTGGACCGGATCTGCCACGATCACATCGTGAACGTGCAGCAGGCGATCCCCGCCAACGTCGGCTATCGCGGTTTCCCCGCCACCGTCTGCACCTCGGTCAACAACGTGATCTGCCACGGCATTCCCGGGCCGACCAAGGTGCTGAAGGACGGCGACATCATCAATATCGATGTCACCGTGATCAAGGACGGTTGGCACGGCGACACCAGCCGCATGTACTACGTCGGCACGCCATCGGTGATGGCGCGGCGGCTGGTCGAAGTGACCCGCGAGGCGATGTTCCGCAGCATCCGCACCGTGCGGCCGGGCGCCACGCTGGGCGATATCGGCCATGCCATCCAGACCTATGCCGAGGGCGAACGCTTCTCGGTGGTGCGCGAATATTGCGGCCACGGCATCGGCCGCGTGTATCACGAGGACCCGCAGGTGCTGCACTACGGTCGCCCCGGCGATGGCCTCGTGTTGAAGCAGGGCATGGTGTTCACGATCGAGCCGATGATCAACGAAGGCGCGCGCCATACCCGGCTGATGCCCGACGGTTGGACCGTGGTCACCAAGGACCGCACGCTGTCCGCGCAGTGGGAGCACACCATTGCAGTGACCGAGACCGGCGCCGACATCCTCACCCGCCTGCCCGGCGACGACAACGACCTCTGATCCGATGAGTCTCGCGGCCCCCACGAGTCCGGCCGGCAGTGTCATCCCTGCGACACCCGATGGCGACGCTGCGTGGGCCGCCGCGACGCGGGCCTCGCTTGCGCAGAGCGATGCGCAACTGGCGGTGCGGTTCGATCAGGGCGACAGCGTCGACCGCCTGGTCGAGCTTCGCGCCGCCGCAGTCGACACCCTGATCCGCGACACCTGGGCGCGCTGCGTGCCGGTCGATGCCGGCCTGGCGCTGTTCGCGATCGGCGGCTACGGCCGCAGCGAACTGTTTCCGCAGTCCGATATCGATCTGCTGGTGTTGACGCGCGAAGACCCGCAGCACGTGCAGCGCGAGGCCCTGGCGCGCTTTCTTGCGCTGCTGTGGGATGCCGGTCTGCAGGCCAGCCAGGCGGTCCGCTCGCCGGCGCAGTGCACCGAAGCCGCCGCCGACCAGACCGTGTTGACCGCCATGATGGAATGGCGTGCGCTGGTGGCCGGCGAGGCCGCGCAGGAGGCGCTGCGTGGCGCGATCTCGCCCGATCGCGTGTGGCCGGCCGGCGATTTCTTCCGCGCCAAGGTGCAGGAGCAGGCGCAGCGTCATGCGCGCTTCGGCGACACTGCGGACAATCTCGAACCGAATCTCAAGGACGGCCCCGGCGGGCTGCGCGATATCCAGACCCTGCGCTGGATGGCGCAGCGGCTGCTGGGCAGCGGCAATCTGGAATCGATGCTGGCCTTCGGCCAGATCGGCGCGGTCGAATTCGATACGCTGGAACGCGAACGAAAAGCATTGTCGCGGCTGCGCTTCGGCCTGCATCTGGTCGCGAAGCGGCGCGAAGAGCGGCTGCGCTTCGATTACCAGAAGCTGCTCGCAGCGCGCCTGGGCCATACCGACGAGGCCGACAATCTCGCGGTCGAACAGATGATGCAGGGCTTCTATCGCAGCGCCGGCCGGGTGCTGCGCATCAACGACCGTCTGCTGCAGCGTTTCGAGGAACAGCTCGAAGGCGAAGGCGAGGTCGTCGCGCTGGACGATCATTTCGAACTGCGTCGGGGTTACGTCGCCGTGCGCGACCGGACCTGGCTGCAGTCGGGTGTGGCCCAGGTCTTCGAATTGTTCGGCACATGGGCGGCGCATCCGGAAAGCCGGGGTCTGCATTCGATGACCGCCTGGGCGCTCGCCGAGACGCTGGTGAAGATTCCGGCCTACGGCGACGCCGATCATCTGCTGCGGCAGCAGTTCCTCAATCTGCTGCGCGGGCCGCAGCCGGTGAAAGTGCTGGAACGCATGGCGCGGCTGGGCGTGCTGGGGCGCTGGATTCCGGCGTTCGCGCAGGTCTCGGGGCGCATGCAGTTCGATCTGTTCCATGTCTACACCGTCGACCAGCACACGCTGGCGGTGCTGCGCAATCTCGCGATCTTCGCCAACGCCACGCCCGACGAACGCTTCTCGACCGCGAACACCGTGTGGCCCTCGCTGCGCAAGCCGGAGCTGCTGCTGTTGGCCGGGTTGTTTCACGACATCGGCAAGGGTCGCGGCGGCGACCATTCCGAACTCGGCGCGGTCGATGCGCGCGAGTTCTGCCTCGCCCATGGGCTGTCCGAAGCCGACACCGCGCTGATCGAATGGCTGGTGCGCAAGCATCTGTTGATGTCGGTGACCGCGCAGAAGCAGGACATCACCGATCCCGAGGTGATCCATCGCTTCGCCGGTGAAGTCGCCGACCGCCAGCGTCTGGATTATCTGTATTTACTGACCTGTGCCGATATCGCCGGTACGTCTCCGAAACTGTGGAATGCATGGAAAGACCGGCTGCTGGCCGATCTGCACACCGCGACCCGCTTCGCGCTGCGTCGTGGTCTTGAGCATCCCGTCGCTGCGGACGAACGCATCACCGAGAATCAGGCCGTCGCCCGCGGGCTGCTGATCGAGCAGGGTTTCGACGATGCTGCGATCGACGCGATCTTCGCGCGCATGCCGCGCGAGAATTTCCTGCGCAGCCGTCCGGATCAGATCGTGTGGCAGGCAACAGCGCTTCATGGCAGTGCGCCCGGCGATATCGTCGCGCGCACCCGGCTGCTGCGTGGGCGCGGCGGCGGCTATGAAGTGTTCGTGCATACGCCCGACCGCGATGGTCTGTTCGCGGCGATCGTCATCACCCTCGACCGCCTGGGGCTTGCGATCCAGCAGGCGCGCGCGCTCGACGGTCCACAGGGCCTGATTTTCGATACCTTCCATGTGCTGCCGAGCGACCCGCAGCACGCGCCGGCGGTCGAACAGATCGAAGCGAATCTGCAGCGCGCGCTGTCCGGCGATCTCGACCGGCTGCTGCCGTCGCGTCGCGCACAGCCGCGCCATCTCAAGCATTTCCGGATCGCGCCGCGCATCGGCCTCGAACCTGCGGCCAATGGATCGAGTACGCGGATGAGCCTGATCTGCACAGACCGCCCCGGGCTGCTCGCCGATGTCACCCACGTGCTGCGCCAGCAGCATCTGCGCGTGCACGACGCGCGCATCGCCACCGTCGGCGAGCGCGCGGAAGATCTGTTCCTCATCGCCAATGCCCATGACCAGCCGCTCGATGAAGCGCAGGCCGAAGCGTTGCGCGTGGCATTGCAGGCCTCGCTGGACAGCGCGGTTCCTGCCTGATTTCAATTTTCCCCAACGACGAAGATTTCCCCATCGCATGAACACCGCTTCCGCTACAGAACTGCAGTCCATCATCGACAGCGCTTGGGACCGTCGCGCCGACCTTGGCGCCGATGAACTTGCCGCCAGCGTGCGCCCGGCTGTCGACCGCGCCATCGCTGGTCTGGAAGCCGGCGAGTTCCGCGTCGCCGCGCCCAACGGGCAGGGCGGTTGGACCGTCAACGAATGGCTGAAGAAAGCGGTGCTGCTGTTCTTCCGCACCCAGGAGATGCAGTTGATCGACGCGCAGCCTGCGCCGTTCTGGGACAAAGTGCCGTCGCGCTTCGAAGGGTTCAATGAAGCCGACTTCCGCGCGCTTGGCGTGCGCGTGGTGCCGGGCGCGGTCGCGCGTCGCGGCGCGCACATCGCCAAAGATGTGGTGCTGATGCCGAGCTTCGTGAATATCGGCGCTTATGTCGGCGAAGGCACGATGGTCGATACCTGGGCGACGGTCGGCAGCTGCGCGCAGATCGGCAAGCATTGCCATCTCTCCGGCGGTGCCGGCATCGGCGGCGTGCTGGAACCGCTGCAGGCATCGCCGACGATCATCGAAGACCACTGCTTTATCGGCGCGCGCTCGGAAGTGGTCGAAGGTTTCGTCGTCGGCCACCACAGCGTGATCGGCATGGGCGTGTTCCTCGGCCAGAGCACCCGGGTCTACAACCGTGCCACCGGTGAAGTGTCGTACGGCTCGGTGCCGCCGGGCAGCGTCGTGGTGTCGGGTCAGTTGCCTGCCGCCGACGGCTCGCATTCGCTGTACTGCGCGGTGATCGTGAAGCAGGTGGACGAGAAGACGCGCAGCAAGACTTCGATCAATGAGTTGCTGCGCGGATTAGCGGATTGAGGTCGGTCGATGGATGTCGCCATTGTGGGAGGGGCTGACCAGCCATTCGGCTGTTCAAAACCAGCCCCGAACAGATGGCCAGTCGGGGCTGAAGCCCCTCCCACAAGAACATGGTTGCCATGATTACGCTCTACGGCCTCAACAACTGCGACACCTGCAAGAAAGCCCGCAACTGGCTGAAGCGCTTCGAGATCGCGCACGATTTCGTCGACTATCGCGACCATCGTCAATCGCCGGAGACGCTGCTTGTCTGGAAAGACGCGCTCGGTGGTTGGGAAGCGATGATCAACAAATCCTCGACCACGTGGCGCACCTTGCCGGAGAACCGCAAGACGCCGATGTCGGACGCCGAGTGGAAGCTGCTGCTGAAGGAATATCCGCAGCTGATCCGTCGGCCGGTGGTAGTCACCGACGATGGCGCGATCACGCAGGGTTTCAGCGACAACGGTTTCAAGGCGCGTTTCGGAGTGGCGAAATGAGCGATGTGCTTGCGCTGACGCAGGATCTGATCGCGCGTCGTTCCGTCACCCCGGACGACGCGGGCTGCCAGCAGCTGTTGGCGCAGCGGCTGACGCGTGTCGGCTTCCATTGCGAACATCTGCGCTACGGCCAGACCGACAATCTCTGGGCTACGCATGGCGCAGGCTCCGGTGAAGATGCGGGCCCGGTATTGGTGCTGCTCGGCCACACCGATGTGGTGCCGCCGGGGCCGCGCGAGGCGTGGACGAGCGATCCGTTCGAGCCCGAGATCCGCGATGGCGTGCTGTACGGCCGCGGCGCTGCCGACATGAAGGGCAGTGTGGCGGCGTTCGTGATCGCACTGGAGCGCTTCGTCGCCGCGTTTCCCGACCATCGCGGTACGGTGGCGATGCTGGTGACCTCGGACGAAGAGGGCGACGCCACCGACGGCGTGCCGAAAGTCGCGCAGCTGTTCCGCGAACGCGGGCAGCGCATCGACTGGTGCATCACCGGCGAACCGTCGTCCACGACGGTGCTCGGCGATCTGCTGCGCGTGGGGCGTCGCGGCACGCTGTCGGCGACGCTCACCATCAAGGGCGTGCAGGGCCATGTCGCCTATCCCGAGAAGGCGCGCAATCCGATCCATCAGGCCGCGCCGGCGCTGGTCGAGCTGTCGACGCGCGAATGGGACAAGGGCTACGAAACGTTTCCGCCGACCAGTTTCCAGATCAGCAATGTGCACGCGGGCACCGGCGCCAACAACGTGATTCCGGGCGAGCTGCAGGTGGTGTTCAACCTGCGCTACAACCCGACCTGGCGCGCGGAGCAGCTTGAACGCGAGTGCGAGGCGATGTTGACCTCGCACGGACTGGAATACGAGATCCGCTGGCATCGCGGTGGCGAGCCGTTCTACACGCCCGAAGGCCAGCTGCGCGCGACCGCGCGCGAAGTGTTGCGCGCGTGTTCCGGCGCGATGCCCGAGGAAAGCACCGCCGGCGGCACGTCCGATGCGCGCTTCATCGCGCCGCTGGGGGCGCACTGCGTCGAGATCGGTCCGGTCAACGCCAGCATCCACAAGGTCGACGAGCATGTGCGCGTCGCGGATCTCGAACGTCTGCCCGATCTGTACTACACACTGATCGAGCGGATGCTGTGCCCGCGTTGAAATTTCTAAGCCAGTTCACCCGGCATTGGTCTCATATCGTATTGCTGGCTACATCGAGACGCATCAACTCTTTGGTATTTGGTAATGGCCTGCGCCCTGCCGAACTGC
>JBIITV010000116.1:0-14345 GCA_044340325.1 Lysobacteraceae bacterium | reverse complement strand
GAAAGGCGCCCCTCATCCGGCGCTGCGCGCCACCTTCTCCCCGCAGGCGGGGAGAAGGATAACTGCAGAAAAAGCAGGACTGGTCGAGAAAATCGATGCTGATTTTCTTGTCGTCATCGGCGGCACGGAATGCGTTCACCTCGGCCGGTTCTTGCAACAGTCTCGATCATGTCCGCTTCCGGACGGATTCAACGTACCGCGCATGCGCCGTTAGTCGGACAGCCAGGCAGACGCGCAATGACCCGCCCGGGACACACTTGTGTCTGTAAATGGCCTGTCCTAAGATCGGGCGCTGGCAAAGGAACAGGGAGCGTGTGCAATGCCCAGGTTGGATGCTCACAGTCATGCTGTCGGGCCGATCGCTCATGACATCCCGCGCCACGATTGCGCCAACACCATGCATAGCCATCACAACGCGAGGCGCACGAAGCCGCCTGAGTGAATGCGACCTTGTTCATCATCGGCCCGCGATAGGGCCCGTACGCGTCGTTTGATCGATCAATAGAACTTGCTTGTCAGCACCAGGTTTGCAGCGCTTGTTTGGGGAGATGCACATGCAATGTGGGCATCGAAGCGGTTGGGGTATCACAGGGAGCCAGGGCATGAGACGCAGAAATCCGGCGGCCGCATGGAAGATGGACCGTCGCAAAGCATCGACCGAATCGACAGTCGTGTTGCTGTCGTGGGGTTGGCGGCCCGAAGTTCCGGCGCCCGTCATGGGGATCAATGTTTTCGGGGGGACCTGCAATGGAAGCGTATTCGCGTCTTAATCTGATCGGCTCGTCCGCACCATTCCTCAGGGTGGTCGCGCAGATCGAGAAAATGGCCACTCTCGACGCCACCGTGCTGCTTTCGGGCGAAACGGGCACCGGCAAAGAGCTCGCGGCGCGCGCCATCCACTATCTCAGCGCACGCTCTGATAAGCCGTTCGTGCCGGTGAACTGCGGCGCGCTGGCCGATTCGCTGGTCGAAAGCGAACTGTTCGGCCACGAGCGCGGCGCCTTCACCGACGCCAAGACCGCTTCCGCCGGGCTGATCGGCGAAGCCATCGGCGGCACGCTGTTTCTGGACGAAGTGGACACGCTCAGCGCCAAGGCGCAGGCGGCCCTGCTGCGTTTTCTGCAGGACCGCACCTATCGGCGCGTGGGCGGCGGCGCACTCCGGCAAGTGGATGTGCGCGTGCTGGTGGCCAGCAATGCCGATCTGGCGGAACTCTCGAAAAACAGGCAGTTCCGCCAGGACCTGCTCTATCGCCTGAATGTGCTGTCGCTGCATCTGCCGGCGCTGCGCGAGCGGGAGGGCGATGCGGCCGTGCTCGCGAAGGCCGTGCTGCAGCGTTTGAGCCATCAGTACCGCATGCCGCTGAAGCCTCTGCACCCGGACGGCCTGGCGTTCATACGGCAATACCAGTGGCCCGGCAATGTGCGCGAACTGGAGAACATCATCCATCGCGAATTCCTGATGTGCGACGATCCGGAGCTGCATCTGCGCGATTCTTGCGAAATGCTGTTGGGCAGCGTTGCGCAGGACGCCGGCAGCGATGTCGCCGATCATTCTTTCCGCGATGCCAAGGCCAACGCCGTGGCCGAGTTCGAGCGCAGCTATGTGCGGGCGATGCTGGCGCGTACCGGCGGCAATATCTCGCATGCCGCACGCCTGTCGCAGCAGGAGCGCAGCGCATTCGGCAAGCTGGTCCGCAAGTACAAGCTGAGCGGTTTCGAAGGCCAGGTGGCCTAGGCCGGCGCGACCGCGCGCGTCCATCACCCCAGACCTGCGGCAACGGATCGGGACCTGTCCGCCGGGCCCGTCGAGCGCTGTGCCGAAGGCTGCGCAAGCGCGCAAATCTTGCGCATTGCCCGAATGTCGCCGGGTTCGGGATGCGGGCGTATTCTTGAGCCTGAACCGCACCAACTTTCCACAGAATCCGGCCTATGGACGAACAACTGGTTGTTTTTGCTGAAAATGCCATACGCGCCTACCTGGCCCTGCGCCCGGACAGCGCGGATACGCTCGAGGGTATCCATCGCTGGTGGATTCGCTGGCCGGACCTGTCCGAATCGCCGGTGGTGACCCAGATCGCGTTGGAACGCCTCGAAGCCACGGACGAAATCGAGTCTGTCAGCATCGGCAACCGGATTCTCTGGCGGCGTCCGCGCACGATGCCGTAGCAGGCCGCTGAAAAACAGACGTCCTACAGATTTTTCAGGTCGCCAGTCCGGCACATGTCCGGACTGGCTCACGGCCAATCAATCGCTTACGCGCTTGCATCGCCATCGCAGCCATCCATGGCTGCGCCAGTGTGATGTCTCAAAAACAAGTTGAATGTTTTGTGGGACTTGCGTGAAGAAACTTCCGCAGACTTTCGAGAAAATACCGAAGAATTCGCCGATGGTGCGCCTTCCCTATCGCGCAAAGCGCTGTGTCATTGTGGGAGGGGCTTCAGCCCCGACAGATTCCCAGCGATAGAAGCGTCAGGCCTGAAGGCCCTCCCACAGTGACGTTGGTCGTTGTATCAAATCGACTGGCCGGCCGATGCGTGGCCGATCGTTATGGCCGGACCTTGAGGTGAAAATTCACCCACAGGGTAAAAATCCACCCACCATCGGCCGCATCCCTTGCGGCATCCGAAAATCCGCAGCCATGGTCTGTTCCGTGCCGATCACGCGCCATCGCCATGCTTACTGCAGTGAGCGGTATGCGGATGTCCTGGGTCGAAAACCACCTCACGCGCGATCGCGGTCTGCGGAGCGGGATCGGTAATGCATTGTTTCTACTTGGGACGCGTGCGGCTCTGGAAGTGGCGCGAAAATTGCTGTCGGTATTCGTTGGCGGACTGTTTTCACAAGCCGGCCGAAATCCTGTTGGCCGGGAAGTGTCCGGCAGGCCAGATGCTGCGTGCATCCAGAAGCGTCGCCGCTTTTTCACCAAGCCAACTGGATTCGATACATCGAAGAAAATTGAGGCATCACTGCCCGGAACATCGGCAAGATGACCTGCACGGATTGCGCATGTCGAATGGGTCAAGGGGTTGCGATGAACTGGTTCGGGAGTGGTGGCGGTAAACCCAGCGGTAAACCCAGCAGTAAACCCACGTCCGGCGGTGGGCAGTGGGTCGAGATGCAGGAGTACACGCACAACCGTCCCAGCGTGGACGGCCGGCGTGGTGAGATCGACAACCCGATGGGCAACGCGACCTACGATCGCAATCCCAACGATCTGACCGTGCACGGGGTGATTTCCGGGAAGCCGGGCGGCGGCACGTTCCTGATGCATCAGATCGCGATGGATGCGCAGGAGATGGGCAAACCTTTCGTGCGCACGACGATGACCGCGCCCAGCGCGTTCGGTTTCTATCACCGCATGGGCATGCTGCCTTCGCAGGAAAGCAAGGCGATGGGCGAACTGTCCATGCAGCAGACCCATCCGGGAGGCGTGAGTTTTCCGGTCGGGCAGGTCGGCAATCCAGGGCGATTGAACCAGGGCTCTCTGGACGCGATGGATCTGCGGATCAAGACGTCGCGGATGCAGTGGGAAGCGCCGACCGAGACGGTGCTGCGCAAATCGTCGATCCGTTGAGCGGGCGCACGCGCTCCCGGATACCGCTGTTCTGAATTGCGCTGTCATGGATTTGCGGCCGGCGTGGATTGCCGATACCGAAACTGTACCGCCCAGCTTGAGAGAGAACGATGGATGAGCCCAAGCGAAAGGTGAAACACCAGAATCCCTACGATCACGGGACGGAAAAGCACGCGCTGTTCGAAGCGGCATGGTCGAAAAAAACCGCCTGGGGAAATTTCAAGGGAATGTGGACATCGGGCCGCGAGGATCGGCAGGCCCGCGTCCAGCAGCGGGTGGAAAGTTTCACGACGCACAGGGACGCGTTCGTCGGACACAATGACTTGCCTTTGCAGCCGTCCTACCATCCGGAGCGGGACCAGCCCAATCATCCCTATACGGGCATGCGCGGCAAGGGGGAGCCGGTCAAGTATCTGGATCACAGCCAGGACGAGCGATACAACTTCGCTGTGAGCTTCGATCACGGACAGCTGCAACAGAAAGGGATCAAGAACTCGCAGGGCGAGGTGGTGCCGCCCGACCGCGTGGGCGACAAAGTGATGTTCACCCGGCGTGCCTCCAATGCCGGGCAACTGCTCGCCATGATCAAGAGCACCAAGCCCGAGCGCGTGCAGCACAGCACCTTCAACGAGGGTATGGAGGTGGCCAACGCGGGTTTCATCAACCTGGATCACGCCGGCCAGGTGGACAGCTTCAAGCTGAGTTCGGGTCACTATGCGCCCGATGTCGAGAGCGGCGTGAAGCTGGCGATGTGGAGCGAGCAGCACGGCGTTTTTCAGCCCGGCCAGGCGCGCATCCAGGACCACAGCGGCAAGCCGATGGATACCTCGATCCAGGCGCGCATGTTCGCGGTGCAGTCCTGGGCGACACGGCAGAACCTGTGATGACGAAACGCAGCGAACAGGCAATCTTCGCCCCGCGTCCGCGCGCAGAAGGCCGTCGACATGAATGACGCCAACAGATCGGGCAATCCATTCGCTGCCCTCGCCAGCTTGAAGGGCGAGATGCCGAAACCGCCGAAGAAAAAAACCGAACCGCTGTTCGGCGGCGGATATTCGCCCGATATGCTCGGGAAAATGCGCAAGACAATCGCTGAGCTCTATCCGGATCATCCGAAGGACCAGCGCGCGCCGAGAGAGCTGGAAGGGCACGCGTTGAAGCGCATCGGCAAGGAGACCGGCAACGACGCCTACGTGCAGAAGGGCAGGGCGCTGCAATATGGCCACCTCAGCCCGGAGCAGTTGCTGGTGCGGCACCCTTCGGCATTCCTGCGCGAGAACACGATCCGCGCCGGTCTGCTGCAACATCCGGAGAATGCACTGCGTGGACATGGTGACGACAATCCGGATTCGTTTGCGCAAAAAGCGTCGCCGCAGCGGACATTCAGTCTGATCGACAACGGCCCGCAGGATGGATACCGCCTGCCGCGGGTCGCGAGCGATCGGATCGTCGACAGCGCCACCGGCAAAGCCTTGGTGCGCAAGCGCGACTTCAATCTGGTCCAGGACACACACCGGCCGCTGGTGCGGGAGTTGCCGGGCAACGAAACGCTGCCGTTCGGGCCCGATATCCAGGGTGGGTTCCTGCCGATGCTGCAAGCCAGGCACGAAACGCTGACCACCGCACCGAGCAAGAAAAATGTCACTGCGTTCAGACAGGGACGCCTGCCGATCGACGCATTGCAGCGCGAGGCGCATCCGGTATTCACGACCGAACTGACTGGATGCTCGATCGTGCGCATGGGCAATGCGCTGGCGCACATCCGGCCGGACGAGCAGGGCGATGGTCTCAAACTGCACGACAGCTTCAGCCGCGAACAGAGCTACGGCCGCAGGGACTATGTCGGTCAGCACAACGCGTTCGTGATGCTGCGCCAGAAGCCCGATGGCAGGACCAAGCTGTATTTCCAGACCCATGGTAGCGAGGGTTCGGTGTCGGGCAGCCGCTATCTGGAGCCGCCGAAGCGATAGAAAAGACCGGCTGGGCAACGACAACATCAGACGCATGGGCCCGGTTTGGTAGCGCAATCTTCAGGGCAATCACGAGAAAGGGGGCAAGATCATGGATGGTGGAAACGGCGGGAGAGGAAGGGGCTATGCCAGCGGTGAGCACAGAGGCGCGATGGAGTTTCTGAACGCCGAGAACAGAGGGCGCAGCAGACGCAATTCGCTGCAGCAGGCGGATTTGATCCATGCGGCTCCGTTGGAACAGGACCCGTTGATGCCGCCCAGAGCCTTCGGCCGTGACACCTTCGAGGCGCTCACGGATCCGCGTGGAAGCATCGATGCGCGCGCACTGCTGAGTCAGATGCATCCGACCCAGGAGATGCGGTGGAACCCCGATCTGGGCGGCGGGCGGCGACAGATCCGGACCGGCCGCAATTTCAGGGTTCCGGACAGAGACGACCCCGCTCGCCATTTCAATGTGCGTATCCATACGAACGACAACCATCGGGAAAATCGCGAAGAAAATGCGTTCGGCCATGCCATCGTCCGGATCGAGCATGTGGAGAGAGTGGTCAACGCTGCGGGCGCTGAAGTGCACCATGTCAGAGGGGCGCTGATGGGCCTGCCGCCTCCCGGGCATGTCGGCGGTCCGTGGGTCGCGCATCCGAACGATGCGCAGGCGAATGCCGCGCATATTCCGGCGCGATTCGGCCGTCGTCTTCCCTGACGCGATCGCTCGATGAAGACTTCGATGATGGACAGCTGCAGGACCAGGAGCCTTCTGTGCATGCCGTAACGGAGCATGCCGTAGCGGAGACAGTTGACGCAGCGCAGCGCGCAGCGCACGACGACACGTCTGCGGGCCTTTCGCTGTCGACGCTGTGGGATGCGCTGGCGTCCGCGCAGTGGTCGCTGCGCGCGCAGCAGCGCTGGCTGCCCGACGTGCTGGCCCGTGCGCATGAGATGGATCCCGCGTCGCGGGTCGCCTGGCTCACCCGGCTGCGCGAAGCGTCCCACCATGCGTGGGCAGCGCCAGCGTGCGTCCGTGACACGCTGATGCAGCTGACCGGTGCGTGGTGCGATTGGCCGCTGTTGTTGGCGGTGGCCGAGCGCATGGAAGCAGCAGACGCATTGCCTGTCTGGGCCAGCGCCATGGTGACCACGGCGCATCTACGATTGGGTGCAACGCAGACGGCATTGACCCGATGCCGGACGATGGCACTCATGGATCCGCACGACCGCTGGGCAGTGGAGATGCACACGGCTCTGCAGCGATGGATCGCCTTCGTCGACCGTGCCGCGCCTGCCATCGTCGGCGACGCGATGAGGCTGGAGCCGCTGGGGCATCATCATGCGGAAGATTTCGCATGGCAGTACTACGATCCCGCCATCGCCGAACGCTGCTGTCTGCCGACTTTCGCCGATGATGCGCAGTGGCATCGATGGCTGGATCAGTGCTGGAGCTACGGCGATCAGCGCCTGTATGCGGTGATACATCCCGACTGGGGGTTTGTCGGCAGCGTGAGTCTGATCGTTCGCGACGGCGTTGGATTCTTCTACTACTGGCTGGGCCGCGATTTCCAGGGCCATGGTCTGGGCCCGGCGGCGGCGGCGCTGTTGCTGGAAGACGCGCATCGGCGGTTCGATATGCGCACCTGTTACGCGAAAGTGTTCCAGGACAATGCGGCCTCGCGCCGCGCGCTGGAAAAACTGGGCTTCCAGTCGCTGGATTTTCATCCGGCGCCGCCCAACGCGGATGAGATGTTCTATCGATTCGGTTCCGCGCAGTCTCGGCGTGACAGCGTTGAGGAATTGCGTAGGCTGTTCGAACGCATGGGTTCGGAAACCCGGGTTGCGGTGCCGTTTTCGCGATCGGCATAGACAGGGCCCGATCCGCGTGGAGATAGATGCACGGGCATCCCGTGCTTATCGGTGGCGGTAGCGGCGCGCATCGAAATCGTTCCGCATCGACGCGCCCCGAAGTCAGAGTGTGCGCTGACGCTTGAGGTCGAGCCCCTGACCTGAACCGCCCCCTTCGCTGGTCGAGCGCTTCATCACAGGCGGTGCCTCCGCTTCGTCATCGGCATCGCTGCCCGATCTTGACCGTGGCGCTTGCGTCGTCACCATCGGCTGGGGCTGGGGCTGGGGCTGGGGCTGGGGCACGGGCACAGGTGCAACAGATTCGCTCAATGTTCTACGAACGGCTGCGGTTTCGGTATGCACGCGATACTGGCGGATCGCTTCTCTCGGCGAAAGCGTCGCAACCGCTTCATCGTCGGAACTGTCGGAGAAGTGGTCCACCACGGTTCTCAGCGCGGGCGTGACCGGCGCTGCGCCAGACATGACATCGCGGTGATGCTGCATTCCGCCCGGCTTTGCCTGCGGAAGTCCGGGGCTTTCGCCGTCGTAGACCTCTGCCGGGGGCAAGGCTTCGCTGGCGATCGTGCGCAATGCGCCTCTGGCATGTTTTCCGCCGCCATTGCGCTGGGTCTCGGAGACATCCGCGAGCGACTTCGCCGTGGTGGCCGACCGTCGCGCGGACACGCTTTCTTCTGCGCTCAAGGGGCCTTCGCCCAATGTGGCTGCTGCAGCGGAAGGTGTGATGTTCTTGGCGATGTCCGCGTATTTCTTGGGCTCGCTGGTGCCGGGAAAATCGGCATCTTTGGTGCTGATGTAGTCCACCCGTTGCACTTGGGTGTTGCGCTCGAAGACTTTGCGCGCGGTGGCGTCGCCGGTCGATGTATGGACTGGGCCGCTCGACGGATAATCGCGCTTGAACTGGCGCAATCCCGCTCTGGCGATGCGCGCCCGGACCGCTTCATCGCTCAGCGGCGCGGTTGGCAACGGTGGTGGAGGTGGCGGGCCGGATGCAAGCGCTTCCGCAACGGATTGCGCGGCGAGCGAAGTAGCGAGCACTGCGCCCGGCTTGGGCGGCGGACTGGGCAGGCTACCGCCGCCGCCAACGGCTTTTTCCGCTGCGCTGATCGCGCCAGGACCGTGTCTGCCATTGCCGTCCGCGCTGCTCATCGGCGTCTTCGACTGCTGTTTTCGACGATCGACTCTAGCAATCGTGCTGTGCGTTGTCGACCGTGTTCCGACGACAGTGTCGATGCGGTCTGTGTGTCGCGAAATGCGTGTCGCGAATGCCGCGATGTGGGTGGAATTCCACCCGGGTGTGGGAATTTTCACTCATCGGGCATTGCGTCCGATCCGATCGCTGCAGCGCGACAAAACGCCTTGAATGCCATGGGTATTTCGCGAGTTTTGGTTTTGTTTCCGGACTCGGCGTCGCGGGGTTTCCGGGTGCATGCGCACTCGCCCTGCAGCAATCGTGTCTATCTGAATCGAGGTAAGTGCAGGGATATCAACGACTTCATCGATTCGATGCGGTTGGCACGCAACTTGTTATAGCTATCCACGAAGCAACTGCGGCCGTGCTTTCGATCATGGAAGAGCGCGCCGGTGTTGTTGAAGGTTGCATGCAGTCCGGCAGCCGCCACGGGTCCGCATGTCGGACGCATCGAATATCAACACAACCCTGGATTGGGGCAAGCGAATGAGCGAAAGCATTCAGAAGAAGCTGTTGCGGGTGCGTCCACCACGTGTGCGCATCACCTATGACGTGCATACCAACGGAGCCATCGAGAAGCGGGAACTCCCGTTCGTGGTCGGCATTTTCGCCGACCTGTCCGGCGACCGCGACCCGAATCCGGCAGACCCGAAAGCGGCGCTGCCGGAATACAAGGATCGCAAAATCGTCGATATCGATCGCGATAATTTCAACGAAGTGCTCAAGCAGAGCGTTCCGCGCGTCGCTTTGAAGAGCGTGAACAATGTTCTGCCGGGCGGCGACGGCAGTGCGCTGAAAGGCGCGATCGTGTTCGAATCGATGGTCGATTTCGAGCCGATCAACATCGTCAACAAGGTTCCGGTGCTCGATGCCATCTATCAGCAACGCAAGCTGCTGCGCGATGCCCAGGCCCGCGCCGAGGTCAAGGACAATGCGGCCAAGGCGCTCGACGATGCCGTGATCGCGATGGAAGGCACGGGCGCGCACTGGGCGGCAACAGGCAAGGCCGCAGTGAGCGCCTTGACGGAAACGGTCAAGGCCATCGCCGATGCGAAGCCGACCACCGCCACCACCGCGCAGATCCAGGCAGCGAGCGAAGCGGTCAAGAATCGTGCAGTTCGAGTGCTCAGGAAAGCCGCCGACTACCTCAAGGCGGAAGATGCGAATCAGGACAGTCTCGCTTCGACCGGCGGTAAGAAAACCGGTAGCGATGCCGCGCGCAAAGCGCTGAAGGATGCGGTGGCGCCGTTCGAAGCCGCCGCTGTCGCTGCCGAAAAAGCGCTCGCCGAACTGAATGCATTGGCCGACCCGACCACAGCGAAAGTGTCCGATGCCACCGCGACGACCCTGGAAACCAACAGCACCACCACGCTGCCGCCTCTGGTCGAAGCGATCGGTAAGGAAACGCCTTACAGCGCTGTCGAAAGCCAGATTTCAGCGATGCTGACGGCGGCGTTCACGGTGCCGGCGGATTTCGCGGCCGGCCTATCCGCAGCAATGCGCGAGCATGTGTTTCCGGTCGTGAGTGCCGATGGAGGCGGCGGCGTCGGCGTCGGTTCGGCCCTGTCCATCGATCATGCGGTGGCGGCCATCGATACCGCACTCAGCAAGCAGCTGTCGGCGATCATGCACAGCGCGATGTTCAAGGAAATGGAGGCCACCTGGCGCGGCCTGTTCCATCTGGTGTCGCGCACCGAGACCAGTACGCGGCTGAAGCTGCGCATCTTCAACGCCACGCTGAAAGAACTGCAGGACGACATGTCCAAGGCGGTGGAGTTCGATCAGAGCAAGCTGTTCAAGCTGATCTACGAAGCCGAGTACGGCACGTTCGGCGGTTCGCCCTACAGCATGTTGCTGGGCGGTTACGAAGTGGGTCCGGGCGCGCCCAACATGACCTTCCTCAATGCGATGTCCAGCGTGGCGGCGGCGGCGCATGCGCCGTTCCTTGCGGCGGCGGCGCCGGGGATGTTCGGCCTGCACGACTTCGGCGATCTGGCCAAGCCGCGCGATCTGGCCAAGATTTTCGAAGGCGCGGATCTGACCGCATGGTCGGAGTTCCGCGGCACCGAGGATTCGCGCTATGTGTCGCTGGTGTTGCCGCACGTGATGCTGCGTCTGCCCTACGGCGAAAACACCCTGCCGGCCGATGGCTTCCGCTTCGAGGAAGCGGTGTTGACCGCCGAAGGCGTGCCGGACAACAGGAACTTCCTGTGGGGCAATGCCGCGTACTTCCTGGCCGAGCGCATCACCAATGCTTTCTCGCTGTACAGCTGGACGGCCGCGATCCGCGGCGTCGAAGGCGGCGGTCTGGTCGAGGGTCTGCCGATCTACACCTTCAGCAGCGGCGGCGACGACGGTATCAAGGAAATTCTCTGCCCGACCGAAGTCGCCATCACCGACCGGCGCGAGAAGGAGATCAACGATCTGGGCTTCATCGCGCTGTGCCACAGCAAGGGCAGCGGCAAGGCGGCGTTCTTCGGCGGTCAGACCACCAACCGGCCGAAGAAATACATCAACGCCGATGCCAACGCCAACGCTGCGCTGTCTTCGCGCCTGCCGTACATCATGGCGGCCTCACGCTTCGCCCACTACATCAAGGTGATCGTGCGCGACAAGGTCGGCGGGTTCCTCACTCGCGGCAACGTCGAAACCTTCCTGAACACCTGGATTTCGCAATACGTGCTGCTCGACGACAACGCTTCGCAGGACGTGAAGTCGGCGTTCCCGCTGCGCGAGGCGTCGATCATCGTGGTGGATGTGCCCGGCGAACCTGGATCGTACAAGGCGACGGTGTTCCTCAAGCCGCATTTCCAGCTGGAAGAACTGACCACATCGATCCGGCTTGTGGCCGATCTGCCGAAGTGACCCTTCCCAGGGTCGTCCGGCGAGACATCGCCCAACACATTCAATTTGAGGAACCAAAGCAATGGACCTGATTATTCTGCGGCCGGGAAAGTCGGACATCATCGGCGACGACAGTTCGACCTATATCGACAACGACAAATGGCGCGACCCGATCTTCAATTTCGACAAATGTCTTGAACTGGTGTCGATCCACCAGGGCATGAAGCAGCAGATCACCACCGATGTCAGCAACAAGGCCCGCACCTCGGGCCGCCCGGTGATCACCGAGTTCACCTGCGTGAAGTACGTCGACCAGACATCGGTCAAGCTCTACGACTATTGCCTGCGCGCCGAAACCCTGGGGTCGGGCAAGGACCAGCCCACGATGCTGTACATCGCCCGCAACTCCGGCGACCGCACCGGCAACATCATGACCTTCGCCCTGCGCGACGCGATCATCAGCGAGATCCAGTTCCAGTCGCATCCCAACGACATGCCGACCGAGCAGTTCAAGCTCAACTTCACCGAAATCCTCTGGACCTACACCATCCAGGATGTCGACATGTCGACCAAGGGCAGCATCCACAAAGGCTGGAGCGTCATGCACAACAAGCCGATCGGCAGTTTCACCTGATCCGGCCCGAGTCCGGAGCGCCGACGCGCGATGCGTCGGCGCTCCGCCTGCCAGTGCATTGTCCAGTGCGGGGTTTCCATGCAGTTCCTGTTCGAGCGTCTGAGTGTTCTTCCCCGTGGTCTGGATGGCAAAGCCGAGCCGTTCGATGAGGTCGCCGCAGTCATCGCCCAGATCCAGCGCATCGCCTCCACCGCGCGCAGCGTGGGCGATGGCATCGCCGTCGTGCCGTGGGGGATGCGCGCGGTTCCAACCCTCGGCGCCAGCGCGACGGTTCAGATCGGGGTCTATGCGAAAACACTCGGCGAGGCCATCGCGCGCTATGAGCCGCGGCTGAGTTCTGTAGAGGTCAGCGTCGAGCGGCACGATGATCCGCTGAGTCCCTACGGCCTGCAGGTGAGCGCGATTTTTCCCGATGAAGACCAGCCGCGCAATGTGCGCGTCGCTGCGCCGTTCTGATCGGCGAGAGGACCGCGCGCATGCAATCCCCAGCGGATCGCCTCAAGGACTTCTACCAGCAGGAATTCTCCGCGCTGTGCGAGGAGGCGAGCGAGTTCGCCGATGATTATCCCGAGCAGGCGGGCATGCTCGGCTTGCAGCGCGGCCGTTCCTCGGACCCGCAGGTCGACCTGATGATGCAGTCTTTCGCCTATCTCACCGGGCGGTTGCGTCATCAGCTGGAAATCGATCAGGCCGATCTGCCCAATGCGCTGCTGGGCGATCTCTACCCGCATCTGGAAGCGCCGCTGCCGTCGATGATGGTCGCCGAGATGGAGGTGCAGCCCGATGGCGTTGCGGTCATCGAGCGCGGTCGCAGCGTGACCGCATCGGTGCCGGTCAAGGGCGGCGGCAGCGTCGTCTGCCGGTTCCGTACCAGCTTCGAAACCGTACTGTCGCCGTTGACCGTCACCGAAATCGCGATCGTCTCGCCGGGCGATTATTCGTCGCTCGCGCCCGACGTGCGCGGCATTCTGCGGGTACGCCTGCGCAAGCAAGGCCGTGCTCCGCTGGCGCAGCTGCAGCCGAAGAAACTGCGTTTCCATCTGAATGCCGAAGTCGGCAGCGGTGCGTATGCGCTGCACCACCTGCTGGGTGCCAATCTTCATGGCCTCGCGGTCGTGGAGGAGCCGGAGCGCAATAACAAACTGAGCATGCTGCCGACCGACAGTCTGCGCTGGCTGGGCTTCGAAGACGATGAGGCTGCGCTGCCGTCGCATCCGCAGGCCCATCCTGCGTTCCGTATCCTGCAGGAATACTTCGCGTTCCCCGAAAAGTTCCTGTTCTTCGAGATAGCGTCGCTGCAGTTGGCAACCGCCGTCGATACGGTCGATCTGCTGTTCCTGCTCGATGTGCCGCCGAATCCCGCATTACGGCTGACGTCGGCGATGCTGAAGACCAACTGCGTGCCGCTGGTGAATCTGTACCAGCAGCGCATCGATCCGCTGAATCTGGACCACTCGCGTTTCGAGTATCGGCTCACCGGCGACGCTGCACAGCACGACAACTGCGAGATCTACCGGATCGATCGTCTGGATGCGGTGCGCGCGGGCGCCAAGCCGCGCGTGGTGGTGCCGTATTTCACGATGGACGACTTCCAGCACGTCGAAGGACAGGATTATTTCTATATCGCCCGACGCCAGGCGAGTCAGCGCCCGCGCATCGGCGGCACAGAGATGTATGTGTCGTTCCTCGATTCGAAGTTCATGCTGACCGATCCTGCCGAGGATGTGATCGGCGGCAGCGCGCTGTGCACCAATCGCCGCATGCCCGAACGTCTGCGCGTCGGCGACCGGCTGCAGATCGAGGGCGCCGCGCCGATCACGGCGATGCGCGTCCTGTGCAAGCCGACGGCGCACCAGACGCCGCCGATGACCGGCGAACGCCCTTGGCTGCTGGTCTCGCAGCTCGCATTGAATCATCTCTCGCTGTCGAGCGGATCGAATGCGCTCGCCGCGCTCAAGGACATCCTGCGCCAGCATGTGGGCCCGAGCAGCACGCTGGGCCACCGCGCGATCGACGGCATCGTGTCGATCAAGAACCGCCCGGTGGTGCGCTGGCAGGGGCGGCCCGGTGGTTATGCGCAGGGCATCGAAATCGACCTCACCCTGGATCATTCGCGCTTCGAGGAGAGTAGCGCGGTTCTGTTCTGCGCCGTTCTGCGGCATTTCTTCGCCCTCTATGCCGCCGTCAACACGGTGATCCAGGTGCGCCTGTTCATGCCCAATATCAAAGGAGTACTCAAGGAATGGCCACCCTTGGCGGGCAACCAGCTGCTTCT
>JBIITV010000158.1:0-9675 GCA_044340325.1 Lysobacteraceae bacterium | reverse complement strand
GCACGGTTCAACGTGTTTCAACTGGTGCGCCTGTTGCAGCACGTTCCTGGCGGAGAAGGCGCATGGCCGGTCGGCGTGCGTCTGCGTTTCCGCGCCGACCTGCGTTCCAATTTCACCGGTCATGAAGTGACGCGTCTGTCCCGTGCCAAAGCCATGCCGGCCTTCCGCCACGAAGTGCGTGTCGGACGGAAGATGCCGGCACGCATCGAATTGCGCACGCCGAATTACTGCGTTGCGAGCGAGCTGGGCCCGCTGCCCGAGCCGTTTCTGGAGTGGATCCGCGATCAGGAGCGCGTCGGCGGCCATGCCATGGCGGCATTCCTCGATGTGTTCAATCAGCGCGTGCATGTGCTGCGGCACGAGCTGAAACGGCGCTCGCTGCGCGCGCTCGATCCGGCGCAGCCCGACAGGACGCGCTATGCCGGCCAGCTGGCCGCACTGATGGGCGTGGCTTTACCCGCGCAACAGGCGCAGATCCCGCTGCCGATGCGCGCCTGGCTGGGTCTGGCCGGCGTATTGGTGAATACCCGCAGAAGCGCGGCCGTCGTCGCGCAGGTGCTCAGCGCCTATCTCGGCGTGCCGTGTCGCCTGCAGACGATGGTGGGACGCTGGCGCGAGATCGAGCAGGCCGACCGCATCGCGCTGGGACGCAAACGGCATGCCCTCGGCCAGCAGACTCTGCTGGGTGGTCACACTTGGGACGCGCACGCATCGGTGCGTCTGCACGTTGCGCGCATGGGCTACGACGCCGCCAGCGCACTGCTGCCGCTGCGATCGTCGAAGCATGCCGGTGATGTCCGACCCACGGTCGCCCACCAGAGTCTGGTCGCGATGGTCCGGATGCTGCTGGATCGCCGCTACGACTGCGAAATCGTGTTGACGCTGGATTCCGCGACCGTGCCGCCTTCGCGTCTGCAGCTGCCCTGGCGCGGCGGTGGCCTGGGACTGCGTCTTGGGCAGACTGCCTGGCTCGGGCGACACACCGGGCGCCCCGTGCGCTTCACGGTCAGTGCCTTCGATGCGGGGGATGC
This sequence comes from Lysobacteraceae bacterium, assembly GCA_044340325.1. Taxonomy (GTDB): domain Bacteria; phylum Pseudomonadota; class Gammaproteobacteria; order Xanthomonadales; family Xanthomonadaceae; genus Lysobacter_I. Next base: position 8,644 of record JBIITV010000158.1, on the reverse strand, counting down.
CGCATGAACCTGCCTATGGATCCGATCGATGGCAGTGCGGTCGAACTGGTCGAGCAGCCGCTGCTGTTCCAGCATTGCCGTATCGATATGCCGCAGGGGCAGATCCTGGGCGAGGACGCGCTGCGCCTGGTCACCTTCCAGGGTCAGGAGAGCGCTTCGGACCTGTTCGAGTATCAGCTTGAACTGCACGGCGACACCGCAAAGTCCGGTGCGGGCACCAAATCGCTGGTGTTCTCGCAGATCATCGGCCGGCCGCTGACGGTGGGGATCGGAATCACGCCGTTCGACGATTCCGATGTCGCGCATCAGGCATTCCGGCGCGCGCTGGACGGTGCCGATCCGAAAGGTCTGTTCGCAATGTTCAACGGCATCGTCGCGTCCTTCGCGATCGAGATCCCCGGGGTGTACCGGCTGACGATGCGGCCCACCGCATGGCGGATGGGGCTGACCAACCGCTACCGCATTTTCAGTCAGAAGAGCGTCTGCGAAGTGTTGGAGCAACTCTGCCGGGAGCATCGCGTCGATGCGTCCTTCGATGGTCTCAAAGGCAGCACCAATATCGCTTCCGCACGGGTGCAGGACTGGCTGCAGGCGGGCGAGACCGATCTGGAGTTCATGCGCCGGCTGATGACCAAGGCGCACGTGTTCTATTACTTCAAACATCAGGTCGATCGCCATGTGATGGTGTTCGACAATCAGCCGATCTATCCGCCGACGCTGAGCGGCAACACGCCGCTGCGCTACACCTTCACCGGCATCGATGAACTGGGTATGCACCAGTCCGATGTGGTGTCGCAGTACAGCTATCAACAGTCGATGGGCATCAGCGGGGTCGAAAGCGTCTTCACGCTGCAGAGCGAAGCCTGGGACGTGACCCAGCCGGGCGATCCGCTGGCCAGCTTCACCAGTTTCCGCGCGGACAGCCGCTCCGATACCGGCGAGCTGCCGTTCAAGCAGTACAAGATCGTGCAGTACGGTTTCAGCGACAGCGAAGCGCGCGACTTCGCGCAGTCGACCGAGCTGGCCATGCACACCGCCAACGTCCAGTTCAGCGGTGCCAGCCGCTGTCCCGCCTTCCGGGTGGGACATCGTTTCAGCATGGCGCCGACGCCATCGGACTACACCGGTTCCGACGTGCGTCCCGAGCTGGCGGGCGTGGAATTCGTGCTCACCCATGTGCAGCACAGCTCAAGCCTGGACGGCGAATACACCAACCAGTTTTCGGCCACGCTCGCGAACGGCCTGATCTCGATGGTCGGCATCCAGGACACCCAGCAGGGCATGGTGCTGGCGCATGTCACCACGCCCGAAGGCAGCGAGGCGGTGCAGGACTGGCCGTACTACGTGCCCGATGACTTCAGCCTCGGTCGGCAGCCGATGCAGGACAGCCAGGGCGTTCAGCGCCGGCTCAACGCCAAGGGTGTCTACGTGCGTTTTTCCTGCGATGGACCGGACGCGAAGCCGGTGTGGGTGAAACTCGCCTCGCATATGCAGACGATTCCCGAAGTGGGCTGCAGCGTGTGGGTATCGCGCGCCAACGACGAATCCGAAGTACCCGAAGTCCAGAACATGGTCCAGGCCGATGGCAGCAAGACCATCACCGATTCCGGCTGGACCGCGCATACCCAGGTCGGCAACAGTTATTCCACCAGCTTCGGCGACAGCCGCAGCGTGCGCTTCGGTCAGCCGTGGAGCCGCGGCGATGTCAGCAAGGCGGTGACCTTGGTCGAAGATGCGTACGCCACCGGAACATTCCGCGACGCGTCGTATTCGCGCGGCGGAAATTATGGCTATTCGACCACGGAAAAAGCCGAAAAAGGCGTGTTGAACGAGTCCTGGTCGTTCGGTTCCAGCTACAGCTACTCCTGGAGCCTGGAGCAGAAGAGTTTCAGCGCCGCCGGTTCCAGCCATCATCAGTCGGTGATCGGCAAGAGCGATCCTGCGCAGGTCCAACCGGAGGCGCCCGACGCCGACGCCCTGGCATCGGTGCAGTCCTCGCGTTCGGTGGTGTGGGGCAACACCTATTCCAAGAGCGACAGCCACGGCGATACCAAATCGGTCGCGACCTACGACGGCGATGTCGAAAACGACAGCACCCACAGCGGCGATGTCCTCTCCAACACCACCATCAGCGGCACGTCGACCAACAACAGCACCCATCACGGCAAGGTCAGCAGCAGCAGCGATATCTTCGCGGATTCGGAGAACGTCTCCAACATCACCGGCACCAGCACCAACCGCAGCACCCACAACATCGTCCACAACTTCACGACCGTGGCCGCGCAGAGCAGTTCGAGCGCGATCGGCGCGACCAACAGCAACGATGTCGTCGGGGTGAGCAACAGCAACTCGGCGACGGGCGCGAGCAACCGCAATTCGCTGATCGGCGCGAACATCGATCTCACACTGCAGGGGACGGGAAACGCCGTGTCGATCACCGGCATGGAAAACCGGATGAGCATGACCGGGATGAACAACGCGCTGAGCGTCACCGGCGAATCCAATACGGTCAGCGTCAGCGGCCCCAGCACCACCGTGGAAGTGGCGGGCCCTGGCGTGCACGTGTCGGTCAAATCCGATCAGGCCAACATCGACCTCAACGGGCCGGTGATGCAGATCCCCGTGATCATCCTGGTGCTGTGACGATGAAGGTCATGCCATGAAGGTCATTCCATGAAGATCATCAAACCGCTCACGCTGGGAGTTCTGCATCAGCCCTATCGCTTCCAGGGCCGGCATCGGCTGTCGATCGTCGCGCTGGGCTTCTTCGCGCTGGGCCGCAGCGACGAACGTTTCCTCGTCGACAACCTGCAGTGGCCGAAGGTGCTGCCGCAGCTGCCGGCGGGGCAGCCGCTGGACCACGTGCTGCCCAAGGCGCATGCCGAAGTGATGCTCTGCGGCGCGGCGCATGCGCCAAAACCTGTCGAAGCGATGCACGTGCGACTGCAGTGCGGACCGGTGGACAAGCGGCTGCGGGTGATCGGCGACCGGCGCTGGGACCGTACCTGGACGCGTTCGGTCTGCGTGCACGTGCCGACGCCGTTCACGACGATGCCGCTCACGCTGGACCGCGCCTATGGCGGCACCGATCACGACAATCCACTGGGCTGTGGCTACCTGCCGCCGCTGTCGTGGCTGCAGGTGCAAGCGGGCAAGATGCCCAACATCGAATATCCGGACCGGCCGCTGATGCCGGGCCGCAGCGATCAGCCGTATGCGGCCTTCGCGCCGCAGCAGCTCGCGCATGCGCATCGCAAGCGCGCCGCCAGCGGCACCTACGATCAGCGATGGTTGAACGAAGATTTCCCGGGCTTGCCTCGCGACTTCGATTTTTCGCTGTACAACCTCTCGCCGATCGATCAGCAGTTCCGCGGCCGGTTCGCCGGCGGCGAGGCGTATCGTCTTGAAGGTCTGCATCCCAGCGAAGCGGTACTGTCGGGCAGTCTGCCGGCGATGCAGGCGCGCGCTTTCGTGCTTGCGCAGGGGCAGGGTGTCGAAACGGCGCAGGATGTTGCCCTGCAGTGCGACACGGTGTGGTTCTTCCCGGAGGTTGCGGTCGGCTTGATGGTGTATCGCGGCGAAGTGCCGGTCACCGACAGCGATGCGCTCGATGTCGACACGCTGATGGTGGCCTACGACGCTGCGGCACGTCCACGCAGCGCTGCGCACTATCGCGAGGTCATGGCCCTGCGCCGCGACCCGAAGACGGCGGCGATGCACGCGTTCAACGAATCGCAGCTGGCGCCCGAGCGCAGTCCGCAGGCGCAGGCCGAGCGCGAAGCGGCGCGGGCGCGTCAGGCGAGCGCGGCGCAGGCGCACCGTCAGGCGCTGCTGGACGAGACGATGGAGGAGTTCTGGCAGCGCAGCGGCATCGCCAAACCGAAGGATGACCAGCCTCCGCAGGCGTCCGCACCGTTGCTGCCCGCCGTGTCGGCGGACGTGGCCGAAGGCGATTTCGATCTGGCCGAACTGTTCGCCCGCGCCCAGGTGTTGGCCGATGACGCGCGCCGCGATGGCCAAGCCAAGCTGGATGCGCTGTCGGCACAATTGCCCGCTGTGCCGCCCGCGCAAGAGAAGACCGTTGCGGTGCAGACTGCCGAGGCGCTCGAGCGTGCCGCAACGCCCGCGTACGACCTGCTGACGCCTGCACAGCAGACCCCGCTGCCGCCCGAATTGGCCCATGCACTGGCACTGGCCGAACAGACACTGGCCGAACAGACCGCACCCGGCACCGTCGATCCGGCGCAATTGGCGCAGGCGCGCGCAGCGTTGGCCGGCATGCCTGCGCTGCAGCGGGCGGCGCGCGCCGCAGCGCCGACGCCGACAACGTTGCAAATGCCGTTGCCCGATGATCCGGTCGCAGAGGCGCTCGGCGCGCGCCTGCTGGCGATGCATCGCGCAGGCGACTCGTTGGCCGGGCGCGATTTCGCAGGCGCATCGCTGCGTGGCGTGGATCTGCGCGGCGCCGATCTGCGTGAAATACAGCTGGAACGCGCGGATCTGACCGGTGCGTGCCTGTCCGGTGCGGATTTGTCCGCAGCCGCTTTGACCGCAGCACTACTGGACCATGCCGATTTTTCGGATTGCCGTTTGCAGGGCGCGAATCTCTGCGGGAGTTCCGCACGCAGCGCCTCGTTCGCCAATGCAGTCCTCAACGGTGCGCGTGCCTTCGATGCGTATTGGCCTGGTGCTGATTTGCGAGGTGCCAAACTCGACGACGCGCTGCTGATGCGCATCGATCTGAGCGACGCGCAGCTGGACGACACGCAGCTGACGCGGACGGTGCTGATGCAGGCGAAGGCGCCACGCAGCCGCTGGGTAGGCGCGCGCTGGAGCATGTGCGTCGCGCCCACGGCGGACTTCACGGCGGCCTGCTTCGATGGCGCCACGCTCAGCCGCAGCGTGCTGATGGACGCAACGCTCGCCGGCAGCTCATGGCAGGGCGCGACCCTCGACACCGTCTATGCCGGCGGCAAATCCGACTGGCGCGACAGCAAGCTCTCGCTGCTGCGCGCAAAACAATGCGGGTGGCGCGGCAGCACCATGGCCGGCGCCTGTCTCGACGGCGCGGTGCTGAGCAGCTGCGATTTCGGCGAGGCGGATCTGACTGGCGCCCGGATGCGCGGTGCGCAGCTGCACCGCTCGCTGTTCATGCGCACGACGCTGCGCGGGATCGACGCCAGCAATGCCAGTTTCTTCCAGGCGCTGTGCCGCAAAGCCGACTTCGGCGATGCCGGGCTCGAAGGCGCGGTGCTGGTGCAGGCCGACATGAGCGAAGCCGCGATGCAGGGCGCGCGGATGGCCGGCGCACGCGTCGATCAACCGGCGAGGCTGTCATGAGCGATGCTGTCATGAACAAGCCCGCCGCGACCGCAGCCGGCACCACGGCGAATGCCACCTGGGACGACATCGCGCGCCTGCTGCGCCTGTCGCGACCGGTGAGCGGGCTGTCGCTGCAGCATCTGTCGCTGCGCGACCGCGCGCTGGCCGGCGGGGTGTTCGAGAAGTGCAGTTTCGCCGATGCGGACCTCAACGGCAGCGACCTCGCCAACGCCTGTTTTATCGAATGCGATATGCGCGGCGTCGATCTCCGCGCGGTCACCGCGACCAATACCACCTTCGTGCGCTGCCCGATGGCCGGTGCGCGCATGCCGATCGGCGCGCCAGCGCAGATGGTCCTGGTCGATTGCGCGCTGACCGCATCCGACTGGCGGGGCACGCATCTCGCGCGCAGCGCGGCCAGCGGCTGCGACCTGTCGAATGCCAGCATGCGCGGCGTGCGCCTTGAGCGCAGCGTATTTTGGAAGGCCAATCTGGGTGGTGCCGACATGCGCGATGCGGTGCTCGACCAGGCGGCGCTGTGCGATACCGACCTGCGCCAGACCGCGCTGGGCGGCCTGCACGCCAGCCTCAGCGCGTTGATGAACAACGATCTGCGCGGCCAGCAGCTGGCCGGCAGCCGTCTGCTGCGCTGCCAGCTGCAGAAAAGCGATCTGCGCGGCGCCGATCTGCGCGGTGCGGATCTCGGCGAATCCGGCTGTATCCAGGTGAATTTCGAAGGCGCCAATCTGGATGGCCTGCGCGCACAGCGGGGCATGTTCCTGTCCGCGCGGCTGGCGAAGTGCAGCGTGCGCAATGCCGACCTGCACGGCGCGCTGTTCCATGCCGCCGTGATCGACGATGTCCGATTCGAGCGCTGCGCCATGCGCGAGAGCAGCTGGGAGAAGAGCCGGATGCGCGACGTGCGCTTCGCCGACTGCGATCTGCGCGACACCCGTTTCGATCATGCCGGTATCAGCGGCGGCGAATTCGTCCGCGTGCAGCTGCAGAGCAGCAGTTTCCACAACACCCGTCAGACCGATGTACGGATGCGCCGCGTACAGCGCAAAGGCCAGCGCGGCACCAATGCCGCGCTGCTGGAGATCGAAGCGCCCACCCTGGAACTGGAGAACATCCCATGCGCACCTTGAATGCAGACCCCACCGTGCCGGCCGCTGCGGCTGCGCCCGTCGCGCTCGCGGACACGCGCATCGCAGTTCTCTTCGACGACGGCAGTTGCCTGCTCGGCAACGGCATGCGCGCGCTGCGTGCGGTCAGCTGTCTGGTCGAACCGCAGATCGGCGACCGCGTCCTTGCCAGTACATCGGTCGATGGCCCGTGTCATGTCCTGCATATCCTCGCCCGCAGCGAAGGCGACCACGCACGTCTCAGCGTGCCCGGTGCGAGCGGTCTGGCGCTGTGCCAGACGCGCATCGCCCTGCACGCCATCGAGAGTCTGCATCTGGGCAGTGCCGGCGAGGCCTCGTTGACGGCGGCGGGCGGCACGCTGTCGTTGAACGGACGCAATCTGTTCGTGACCGTGACCGATTCGATCGTCGAGCAGGCCAGCCACTACGTCGGCAAGATCGGGCAGTACCTGCTCGATGTGCGCGCGCTGCTGCGCCTGCACGGCAACGACGCCCTTCTTACCGCGGCGCGCGACATCAAGGTCGACGCCGAACGCATCAGCATGGGGTGAGCGATGTTCGCCAACAACAATCTCGGCGTGATGAGCCTCGGGTTTCCGGATGTCTGCATCGTCGGCATCGTGCCGGTGCCCGAGGTGAACATCGATTTCTCGATCACCAATATCCCGACCGTGTTCAACGTGCTCTACGGCGGTGGTCTGGTCGAGAACCTGATCACGATCAGCGTGCTGAGCACGGCGGATGTCGGTATCGGCGTGGTATCGGGCATGTGCATGGGGCCGAAGCGCTCGATGCTGGGCAGCTTCAAACTGCTGGTCGGCGCGATTTTCGTCTCGCGGTTGACGTCCATCAATGGCCAGAACGGCATCCTGCCCAACACGGTCGGCATCTGTCTGGTGCCGACCCAGTTCCGCGTGCTGGTGCTGTCGTGAACGGCCTGCGCCGCTGTGTTCCGCTGCTGCTGGTGCCGCTGCTTGCGCTGTGTCTGCTCAGCGGCTGCGGCTCGATCAAGCGCAAGCTCGGCATCGGGCCGCAGCTTGCGGTGCTGCGAGAGCTGAGCGTTTCCGCCGAGGCCGGCGCGAATCTCGGCAACAGCACCCAGCTCGATATCGTGGTGGTCTACAGCAGCGCAGCGGTCGCCAGGATGCCCAAGACCGGGCCGGACTGGTTCCGCCAACGCGATGCATTGGAGAAGGAGCTGGGCAAGGATATCGGCGTGCTCTCCCAGGAAGTCGATACCCCCAGCGCCAGCTTCGTGGTCAAGCTGCCGCGCGATACCCGGAAGAAAGGCTTGGCGGTCTATGCGTTCGCCAACTACGCGGCGCCGGAAGGCTGGCCGGTGATCGCATTGACGTCCTACAAGAAAGTGGCCCTGCGCATGCAGGCGACGTCCATCGCGCTGGTAGAACAGTGAGGGAACCGGTCATGGCAAACATCGCACAGCATCCTGTCGTCATCGGCAGTGTCGCATTGGGCAATCTCCCGGCAAACAATGTCCCAGCAAGGAACATCGCATGATCGACCATGAATTCCTGCCCGATGCCGTGCAGTGGTCCGAGGGCATGCTGCTGTCTCCGCAGCATTTCCAGCAGAACGACATCCATGCGCAGGCCATGATGCAGCAGCGTCTGCTGAGCCTCACGCCGCATGCCTGGGGAGTACGGCGCCTGCAACTGGATACCACGCGGCTGGCGGACGGGCTGGTCAAAGTCATCGGATGCGATGCAGTGATGCCGGATGGTCTGCCGCTGGTGTTCCCGTTCAACAATGCGAGTCGCGATCTGAGTCTCAAGGTGGAGCCCAGGAACGGCCCCGACGGAAGACCTGTGCCGGTTCGCGTGTTTCTGGCCATTGCGCCGCGGGCTGGTGCGAAGCCGGGAATATCGACGGGCAGCCGCACCTCGCATCGCCGCTACGAAAGTCTGCCGGGCTACGAAACGCTGGATGAGGTGACCGGCATCGGCGATGTGGTGGTGGAACGGCAGCGCGTCAGCATCGAACTGTTCGCGGAGAAGGTGCCCGACGGATACGCTGCGCTGCCGCTGCTGGAAATCATCCGCGATGCCTACGGCACGATGTCGCTGACCAGCTATCACCCACCGATGTTCCGCATCGGTGCGTCCGCCTTCCTGGGCACGCGTGGATTGCAGGCGAACTTCGTCGCTCTGCGCGAGCAG
>JBIITV010000200.1:0-6738 GCA_044340325.1 Lysobacteraceae bacterium | reverse complement strand
CCGGTGTAGAGCGAATCGTGATTGCTTGCCTGAAAGCCTCCTTCGCAGCTCTCAATCGACGATGAACAATGTCGCTCCCATCTGTGTGGAAGAGCGATGCGGTTCGGCACCGTCCGCAACCTGATAGCTCATGCCCGGCGTCAGGGTGAAGACGCGCCCATCCGCCAACTCGGTGCGCAGCTCGCCTTGGAGGCACAACAGTATGTGGCCCTTCACGCACCAGTGATCGGCGAGATAACCCGGCGAGTATTCGACCATCCGCACGCGGATCTGTCCGAAGCGCTGCGTGCGCCAATACGCGACGCCGGTGTCGCCCGCATGCTCGGTGCGTTCGATCGCGGACCAGTCCGTAATGCCGAAGTGAATATCGTCGATCTTCATGGAGATGTCCTCATGGCTGCACCTTCAAGACGTTAGCCCCAGCCAGACCAGGAGCGCGACGCCAAGCAGGCCGACCCAACCGGGATGCCGCGCCTTCGTTGCGATCAACACCAGCGCCGAACCCGCAAGCATCGACACTGCGACGGCCTGCCCGATAAATCCGTCGACGCCGCGCGAGGCGGGCTGCGCCAACCAGACGAGAATCGCGGCCATGCCCCAGCCGAACACCGTCAACACATGCCAGCTCGCCCAGAGGATGCGGACATTCGAGCCGAGCAGCATTTCCCCGCCATCGCTCGGAATCACCCGGCCCGGCTTGCGCATGCGCCGGAAGATCAGTGTCTCGCCGAGCGCAGAATGGACGAGACCCACCAGGAAGGCGAGCGCGGCGGCAGCGATGAAATAGGGGTTCATGGATGTTCGACGCTGGTCGATTCGATACCGCGCAGTCTAAGGCGCCGTGCGACGATCCGCTCAGACATCCCAGTAGAAGATTCCCTTCGTGCGCATCCTGGCGCCGATCCGCTCGTAGAAGCGGATCGCGGATCTGTTGTCGGGCTGCACCTCCCAACGGAGACGTTGCAGGCCATGAGCGGCGCATCGCTGCTTGAGCATATGCATGAGCGCTTCGCCGATGCCCGATCCACGATGCGCTGGCGACACGAACACATCGTCGACGTTCATGTAAGTCGACCCGAGCCAGATGGCGTAGTTGAAGGTATAGGACGCATAGCCGACCAGCGCGCCGTCCACTTCGGCCAATACCGCACAGAACTTCGGCTCGGGTCCGAAGCCATCGCGTCGCAGGTCGTCTACCGTGGTGAACACATAGGCGCGCTGATCGTGATGGTCGGCGATGGCGACGATCAGGCGGTACAGCGCCTCGGCATCGGCTTCGGTGGCTTCGCGCAGGAGCATGTCGGCAGCGTTCACGGCTTCGATGACAGATCGCTTCTTGCTGGGCGCAGGCCGGAGAAACGATTGAGTAGATATGCGGTCGGCATGAAGGTCAGCCACACGCTGAAGTAGAACACGGTCAGATACCAGTACGTCCAAAGATATCCGGCGCCATGGTCAAGATACAGGCCGCAATACAGCCAGTCGTAGATCGCGAGCGGAACGCTGTAATAGAACGACAGCCAGAAGGCGCGCGACATCCGCCGCTCCGGGCGGGTCCGCACAAGAATCAACAGCGCGAACAGACAGAACGCTACCGACAGCAGCGTGCAGAGAACACCCAACATCACAGACGGATATTGCTGGTAATAGTCCGGCAAGCCGATCAGCCAGAACAACAGCCAGATGGCGCTTGCCTGCAACAGAAAAGAGAAATGCTTTTTCGGCGTCATGCGGTATTTGTCCGATACATACGGTGCTGGATCGATGATGCCAAGCCAGCCGAGCCGCAGCAAGCGCATATCGTGACTTATCGCACTTACTGCCTGGTTTCCGGTCGGCGCAGGCTGCGGTTCATGGCGCCAAGCTAAAGACGCTTGTCGCGAAAGCCCGTCGCACCAGAAGTCAGGAGACATCATGAACGCCAGTCATGACCATGCAGGCCGTTGGGTGGGGGCCGCGATGCTCTACACCTTCGCGGCGGGCATCTATTCCAACTTCGGGCTGCAGGCGCAGCTGTTCGATGGCGGAGGGTATCTGATCAACGCCGCGAAGCAGCCGGGCATTGTCGGCAAGATCCTGGTGTTGGGCCTGATCGGCTGTCTGGTCGCCGCAGTGGTGGCGTCGATCATTTCGCAGCATTTCGCTGCCGCGCAGCCGCGACTGACCCGCATCTACTACACGTTTGCAGTCGTAGGCGTAGCAGCCACGGTCATGGAACTGACCACGCTTTCGGCCATGCAGTCGCTGAGCGAACAGTTCACCACCGCCAGCGCCGCAGCCGGAGCGCAGTACGATGCCGCCAAGGCGGTGATCGGCGGCTTGCGCAACGGCATTCATTTCCCCGACAAACTGGTCGGCGGCGCAAGCGTGCTGCTGATGTTCGCGATCTTCCAGCGGTCGCGCACGCTGCCCAAGGCATTGACGCTATTTGGCATGTTCGCCGCGCTCTGCCAGATGGGTGCGATCGGCGCGGCCTTCTTCGGCCACGAGGTCAACCCAGTACTGCTCGCGCCGCTGGCGCTGGCTTACCTCACGACCTGTCTCTGGTTGCTGGTGCGGGGGTTTCCGTCAAATTGAAAATCGAAAAACCGGTGTCAGCGTAGTGGAGTCTTTCGTTACAACGCACTGCGCCCCAGCCCAACTGACCGGCACCCAGCTCAGCGTCAGTACGACAGACCATCCCTTCATGCGACCGCCAATACCTCGTCCAACCCGACTCGATGCCCCGGCAACGACCGCCAGCCCGGCTTCTTCATTGACGCGGACTTCTTCAGATATCACAGCGATTTTCGTGTTTTCACAATGCGCGAAGGCGGCGCCGCGCATGCCTATGTACTGATGACCAATCATGTCTGCCTGCTGGTCACACCGGCGACGATGGGTGCAGAGGGTCGAGCGATGCAATCGCTGGGCGGCGGACCGTGGTCGCCGCCAAACCCGCCATGAAAGCGCTCGACCCATGGGCCTTCGGCTTGCTACCCGGTGGGGCGTGACCTACACCCTCGGCACACTCTACTGTCACCGGCCGAGGATGCAGTACTCGCATGCTCTCTGGCACATGTTCGTGATCGCCGGCAGCGATTGCCGCCAGATCGCGATGATGGCTCAGGTAGTGTCGCAGCGCTGACGGCGCTTCTCGTTTTCGTAGCAGCGGCACAAGCCGCGGTGCTTTTCCTGGTGACGGATGCTCTGTGTGCTGCAACTGCGATAGGCATACCAAAGCAAAGAACATGTCGACATAGGCCATGGCGGCGAGATCGCGCGGCTATCGCTCAGCGCCTGACACTTGTAGCGGCCCTCCCGGAATCGCCCCTTGCAGCTGTCCTAGCGATTCGCCCGTCGCGCGATCGGTTCGACCAGGCAGCGCATGAGCCAGGAAAGACTAGCCAGACGTTGGCGCAAGATACGGATTCTCTCCGGGTCGGCGAGCAGTCTTTGGCGTTTGCCTTAGCTGGCGGCGTCGCTAGCTTCGCGCGGCGGAAAAAGTCTCACCCAGCGTGCGGAGACTTCATCGTCGTTCCATGCTGCCGCTTCGCGCGGGTCGATGCGCAGCACCAGATGAAGGTGATTGCTCATGACCGCGCAAGCATCGACCGCAACGGTGAAGGAATCGGCCACGAGCTGGATATGGGCTTCAATCCACGCCCGTCGGTGTTCGAAGGATTGCCCGGTGTAGCGATCGACGCAACAGAGAAAGGCCCGTCGAACGCATCGTTGGACGCAGTGGAATGCGCCAGGCGTGTCGGGTGGTGCGATGTGCGAGCGGGGCCGGGTCATGCGGCCAGTGTTGCGCACGCTGGATCCCGATGCTGTAGGGGACCTGCTGTGACAGGTGTCGGGAAAATATGACTTGTAGGTGTTCCGGTTCTCGTCCCTGCCGCGTTTGTGTGGGTGTCCCGGTTTTCCCTATCAATAGCTACTGTTTCTCAAGAACATACTGGTACTTCCACTCCAAAGTCAGCCAGAGTTTGTCGGCATCCCTGAAACGTGGGCTGCGGCTATTGAAACGCGCGTACTGCACGCTACCCACGAATTGCGTGCCGAGGTTGCGGGAGTAGCGAATATCCACTTCTTGGCCGTAGCTAGTAGCGTTACGATCAGAGCGAAAATCGTGATACCGTGCCATGAAGTCACCGCCACCGAACTTGGCTGTTGCCGCGAGATAGGTGTCCTGCAAACCATCGGCTGGCGTACTCAGGAAACGATCCGCCCAACCATTAAACGCAAAGAGCGTCGCAAACGGCGTTTGGAAACCAGCGCGCCGGTTTCCGCCAAGTAATTCGTGACCGATACGCACACCGAACCTTGGGCGAACATAAGCTGCTTCGACGAAGACATACTGATTATCAAGAGCGTCAGCACCGTTGGCATAGGGATCCTGCTTGGCCCACTCTACAGTGTATTCAATGCGCGATGCCTCATCGAACTTATGAGCCCCGTTGAAGCGGAGGCCGACCGTCTTGGTCGACTGCAGAGGCAGGTCTTCATTTTCGACGAAATAACCGTAGCCGACGAGAGTGCCTGCTGTAGTTTTGACGCTTGCATTCAGCAAGTGACCATCGAGCATCTGTTCTCGCGCAGTCCGCACCGGATGGCCCTTGCCAGGCACACGATTGACCTTGTCCAGGTAGGCATAGCGCAGAGTCACAGCATCGTGAGGATTGGCGACGATTTGCGCAGCATCGAAAGTCTGCTCATGCTGACGAAAAGATGCACTGCCGAAGTAGCGCTGATTGTCGAATTGAATTCGCTGGCGGCCAATGGTCGCCGAAATCCGTTTGTCCGGCGCGAACCGTAGCCATGCCTGATTGAATTCACTTCCCTCAGGATCCAACACGATGGGATAAGCAGTATTGCCGTTAGCTGTGCTGTTGAAATCGTCGCTCAACTCACGAACATCAGCACCTTCAACCATGAACGAGAATCCGTTCCACTCGGCGCTGCTGAAGCCAAGACGTGTGCGCAAGGTTACCGCTTGCGCATCTTCAGGCACTCGGGCTTCATCGACGCTCTCATAGCGCGCGCGCACATCAATGCCAACCGTCCCAAGACCGAACATTTGCGTGAAACTATCAGCCTTCGGCTTGGCTGCAGGTGACGAGGCAGTCTGCGCGGCGACAACCCCGGCACCGCTCAGCATTGCCATAAACAAAATCGAACGCATCATAAAAAAATCCCCAAAAAAATCAGCTTAAGCCGATAACCAGATTAGCGTTGTAAGACTTCCATACGATAGGAATTGCATAGCACTTGATCGACTTAGGTAGGCGAATGGAATCGGCTTCTCCGGACACCACAATCGGCACTGAGATATGAAATTGACCACCGAATTCCTTGCGTGCGGCGCCAGAAATCGTATTCGCGATTTCCCCAACCAGATCCAGAATCTCTTCTTTACCCAATGTTTTCACGCCCATCCGGAGCAGCACAGCCTTCAACATGACCTGCGACGCTGTCAGGTAGATGCAGCCTTTGCGCACCCCGCTCACACCAATCAAACCAGTGAATTCACTGATGATCGGCTGGTCGGACTCTATCAAGTAGGGAGTTCCAACCTCTGCCTCCACACCAGTGCTGACTGAAAAATAGTCGCGGGTCGCATCAATAAATATCTGCAGCTTATCTACGGCCAGTGCCATGTCATCCCCATGTTGTTATCTGCGTGTCGCGACTGCGTCAATCAGAAATCATTTCCGCCAGCGCTTCGCTGAGCCTGCGTTCATTGATAGGCTTATTGATGAATCCGGTTGCGCCAGATTTGATTGCCTCAATCGCCATCGTTTTATCGGCCAATGCGGAAATCACCAGAATTCGAACATCGGGGTCGATCGCAATGATCGCCTTTATGCAACCGATGCCGTCCAATTCAGGCATGGTGATATCCATCGTGATCAGATTGGGCCGAAGCTGCTTGAACAACTCCAGCGCTTTAACCCCGTTGGCGGCCTCACCGACTACCTCGATGTCATGCGTGCCATGCGCCTCGCTGATCTTCATGCGCACGACCATCGAATCATCAACCACCATCATGCGCCAATTCTTGCCGTTGCTCATCGGTCTTCCTCGAATCAAGCTGCGAAATCGGCGCGCTTGGCGAATTGAATTCTGAAATGCGTGCCTTTGGCTTTCTGGCTGTCGAATGCCAGTTTTCCGCCATTGCGACCGATCAAATCCTTGACCAAGCCCAAACCCGCACCACGCCCAGCATCCTGCGTCGCGCTATTTTCTGTACTGAAATCTGGCCTAAACACAAGCGACAGCAAGAACTTCTGATCGGCGTTAAGCGCCTGTTCTGCCGTGATTATTCCGGCAGAAATTGCGCGCATACGTATCCGATCGTAATCCAGCCCTGCGCCGTCGTCGCGCACATTGATCTCAAATGCTTCGCCGATATCGCTGATGTCGACCCAGATTCTGCCCTGTGCACTCTTGCGTTGAGCAGCACGCGCTACAGGAGTTTCGATACCATGGACGACGGCATTGCGGATCAGCTGGACGACGATCGACTCCACATCGTCGCGCAAGTACGGCGGCAAATCGGCAAAATCACCTGTATGAGTCAAACTCACGCGCTTACCGTTACGCTCGGCGACGGCAGTCGCGATCGCTTCGATGCCTGTTGTCTTCTCTTGGTTGCGACTGGACGCGGAAGATTCGTCAAACGACCCGCGCAACTGCCCTAAACGGTCGACCAGTCCGCGCACATTGTCGAGCTGCTCATAGATCGATTTGAGCTTC
>JBIITV010000065.1:0-24228 GCA_044340325.1 Lysobacteraceae bacterium | reverse complement strand
GTGCGCCTGTGCGTGAACTGTCAGGAGCTTCATGACCGGCAGGACGCCGCAGGCAGCGGCTACAACCGGCGCGGCAGCAAGGACAGCCAGCTGCGCTGAATCCACACTATTCACTTCGCTGAACTGCGCGGCAAGTTTCAGCCGTTGATCGGCGGGCGCTGTGATCGATGTCACGGGATATCGATCTTCCTTGCGCGTGGCTGGCCGTTGGCCGTGCCGAGCTGCGTTGGGAAGACTGGTGGTCGTCGGCCACCAGGCGATTCAACGCATGGAGCGTCCGCCCTGTATTGATAAATAAGGCCATCTACGAACGAAGAAAGCATCGCACTGGTCAGGGAAGGCTCTCCATGGATCGCCTCCATGGACGTTCGCTCGAAAAGGAAGAAACGCATGAACGCATACAACAGAAGAACGGCATTGACGCTGGCATGCCTGTCGCTGATTCCCGCAGCGGTTCCCGTTACGGCGCTGGCATCGAACTGGGAAATGACCTCCGGGCTGCCCACGCAGCGGGAGGTGCATCGGGGCACCAAGGAGGTGCGCAACTGCGTCAGTCCCGGTGGCTCGATCAGTGTCGGTACCGCGACGCCCGCCGGGATCAACACCAATATGCTCGTCGAGCGCCTGAATGTTTCATCGGGCCTGGTGTTCCGCTTCGAATACGACACCACCGGTCTGCCCGAGCAGGCGGCGCAGGTGGCCGAGTTCCGCGACGGCAGCGGTTTCGCGGTGGTCGGCAGCATCGATCCCACCAGCACGACTGCGCCCACATCGCGGTTCACCATCACCAAGATCGGCTGCAACGGTGCGCCCTTGTGGCGGTTCTATTACGGGGATACCACCGACTACAACACCGGCTTCGATATCCTGCAGACCACATCCGGTACGCCCGCAGTATTGACCAATCCGGGCGATCTGGTCGCTGTGGGCAAATACTTCAAGCCCGCGACCGCAGCCGCACCCGCCGTCTATCGGGCCAGAATCGTCCGCACCACGGTCAACGGCGCGATGATCTGGGCGCGCGACTATCAGGCTGCGATCGCCGGCGATTTCGAGCTGCGGGCCATCGCTGAACTGGTGCCGGTGGCGCCGAGTGCGACCGGTGATCTGGTCGCGGTCGGCCGCATCGGCAACGAAACCGCAGTCATGCAGGTCAATGGCAACACTGGCGCGGTGGTGTGTACCGCGCGCACCCGTGGTATCGGCGTGGCGCAGTATCACGACGTGGTCGCAGTGAGGACAGCCACCGGGGCTCCCGAGTATCTCACCATCGGCCAAACCAATGCCGCTGGCGCCTTGCCGCAGATGTATCTGTCGCGCTATGTGCCGAACTGCCTGCTGCGTGTGCATACGCACTGGGGCGCGACGGCGGATACCGAGATCGGCCGGGGTACGGATCTGACGCTTGCGACCACCTACACCGGTGCGCCCTCCGGCGTGATGATGGTGGGCGGTGAAGTGAACGGCAGCATCGGTACCGTCTTCAGCCAGGATGCTTTCATGCATCTGGCGCATCCGCAGACGCTGCTGCCGTATGTGTTGCCCACCGGTGCGCCGGTCATCGGCAAGCGTTATGGCACGCAGGGTGCGCTTGCGGAGAAGGCGTTCTCGGTCTCCGCTGCGAGCGGCGGCGCTTTTTTCGCCGGCTCCACCTCGACCAACTGGCTGCTCAACGGCGATCCGCTGCACGCATTGACGGTGCGTCCCGACAGCAGTGGTT
Source organism: Lysobacteraceae bacterium (assembly GCA_044340325.1). GTDB lineage: Bacteria > Pseudomonadota > Gammaproteobacteria > Xanthomonadales > Xanthomonadaceae > Lysobacter_I. The sequence goes on along the minus strand of JBIITV010000065.1, from coordinate 22,508 downwards.
TCAAGACGGTGTGTTCGGTCGACTGGACGCCGACTGCGACGAATCTGGCGCTCGCCAGCGCGACCTTCGGCGTCACGGTGACGAACAAGTCATTCAGCCAGCTGCCGCTGCCGCTGCCGATCACGATCACCGCGCAGCAACCCTGCTGCACGGTCGTGCCGTAAACCCACGCGCAAGCCCAGGCGCAGTTGGGCGCATCAACCCGTTCCGGGGCGGCGCTGCCGCCCCGGACGCGACTTCGCCAAGAAACGAGGATCTGCTCCGCGCGAGCGTGGGCAGCGCATCACTATGGCCGATACGTCACCGTCAGCGTCGCCGTCGCGCCATTGCCGACCCACAGATAGCTCGTGGCGGTCTGGTTCGCGGCGAAACGCAGCCGCAGCTGGGTGCGGCCGGTCCTGTTGATCGCGGCGAGTCCGTTTACGGAAAAGAGATTGCTGGTCTGGGTGCCGCCGGAAAACGGCAGCAACTGCGCGACGGCGCTCGCGGATGCCGCTGCTGCCCAGTCGGCTGCTTCGATGGTGCAGGCGCCGATACAGCCGGTATTCGCATCGATCGCCAGACTGTTGCCGGAGGGGTTGCTCCACGGATCGCCCGATGCGCTGCGATAGGTCACGGTCAGCGTCGCCGAGGTGACGGTGGCGCCGTCCGGCAGCGATGACGTGTCGAACGACAGCAGCGTGCGATTGAATTTGCCGTCGGTGCCGCGGCCGATGGCCAGGCCGAGACTCGATTGCAGCGTGCCGACCGCAGGCGCGTTGCCGCTGCTGTCGGCTTTGACGTAGCCGTCGTTCGCGTCTTCGTTGGCGAAGCCCACCGTGACCGGTGTGGCGCCACCGCCTCCGGTGCCACCGCTGACGGTGACGTTCACCTGCGGCGAGCTGCCAACGTTGCCGGCGAGATCGACGGCGCGCGCCTGCAGCACGTGCGCACCGTTGCTGGCTGTGGCGCTGTTCCAGGTGAACGCGTAGGGCGCGGTGGCGTCGCTGCCGAGCAGTCCACCATCGAGCAGGAATTCGACGCGATCCACGCCGATGTTGTCGCTGGCATTGGCGGTGATCGCAGTGCTGCCGGTAACTGCCGCGCCGTTCGCAGGGGCGGTCAGCGTCGCGGTCGGCGCGATGCCATCGAGATTGTCCAGACCGAAGAAGCGCGCGATGTAGTAGCTCGAACACAGATTCACGTCGAGGATATACGCACCGGCAGTGCCGCACTGGGTTTCGCCGGAGCCCGGGTCCACCGGCGTGCCGTGACCCATGCCGGTGATGGTCCAGGTTTCGACCCGCGTTTGTCCGGAATGTGTTTTATAGACCTTGTGCGGAAAGCCGCCGACGGTCTCGCTGACCTCGGCGACTTGGTCGATGCCGTGCACGTCGGTCCACTGCTGCATGCTTTCGGTCAGATTCATCGGCCGCACGACGAAATCGCCGTCGCCGTGCCAGATCGAGACGATCGGCCACGGGCCGGTCCAGGTGGACGAGGCGCGCACCTTGTCGCCCCACTGCGCAGGCGTCAGATCGCTGCCCGGATTCATGCAGCCGAACGCGGCGCTCTGGCTGGTGGCGCAGCGATGCGGCAGACCGGCGACGATCGCGCCGCCGGCAAAGACATCGGGATACGCGGCGAGCAGCGTCGATGTCATCGCGCCGCCGGCCGACAGTCCGGTGACGTAGATCCGCGACGGCGCGATGCCGTGGTCGGCGACCATCCGGTCGACCATCTGCTTGATCGACAGCGCTTCGCCCTGGCCGCGGGCGATGTCGCCAGGTTCGAACCAGTTGAAACAGCTGCTGGCGTTGTTCGCGCTCTGCTGCTGCGGCAACAGCAGCGCGAAACGGAAGCGGTCCGCGAACAGTTGCCAGCCGGTTTCGGCGTCGTAGCTCGACGCGCTCTGCGCGCAGCCGTGCAGCGCGACCACCAGCGGCGCGTTCGCGGGCAGTGCCCCCGGCACGTACTTGAACATGCGCAGGTTGCCGGGGTTGCTGCCGAAGCCGGTGACTTCGGTCTGCGCGAATGCAGGTAAAGCGACCAGCGCGAGCAGCAGTATCAGCAGCGCGCGCGGGCGACGGACGACGGCGGCGGTATGGACAAGGCGTGCGACGGCGGACATCGACGGAACCTCCTGCGGCGGATTGCGGCAGTGGGCCACAGCCCAAGCGGCGGTGACATTGGCCGATGGGGCAAGCTGCGGTGCAACAAAAGCGCTGCAACCAGGGCGCTGCAAAAGGGCACCCATCGAAGCCCGCGTTTCAGCGGGTGTCGCCGTCGCAGCCGGCGCGATCTTCGGGCGCCAGCCACCAGTGTTCGCCCTTGGCCGGTGGCGCGCCCGGCGTTGCGTCGCGGCTTTCGATCGCATCCATCCGGCGGCCGATGCCTTTCGATTTCCAGCCTTCGAGCAGCTTCGCGACCGAATGCCGGCTTTGTGCGGCGACGCCGAGATTGCGCTGCGGCCGCCAGTCGTCGGTGCCGGCTTTCGCATCCTCGTTGCGATGGCGATGCGGCACGCCGTAGCTGCAGCGAAGACAATAGTGGGTGATGCTCTCGGTCCAGTCTTCGATGAAGGCGATGCCGGGCACGCGCGCGTCCGCCAGCGCATCGAGATCTTCGCGCCGCGGGCAGGTGGCGAACACCGCGAACGTCTGGAATTCCGAGAGCTGCAGGCGCTGCATCGCATTGAAGACCGGCACCATGCTCTGATGGAACCGGCGCTGTCCGGTGGCCGCGCCGTCGTGCAGCACGACATCGCCGTAGCGATAGCCGCTGTCGGGCAGCGGCACGTTGATCAGGCGTGCGCGCACCGGATCGATGCGTTGTCCGAACAGCGTTTCACCGTTGCCCCATGCATTGAGTCGAATGCTGGCGACACCAAAGGTGGCGTTGATGGCGCCATTCGCATCGGGAAGATCGATGCCGCAGTCCGCCCATTGGCGTCGCGCCTCGGCCCAATCGCCGATCGCGGTCGCTGCGATCCCGGCATTCCATCGCGAAGCTTCATCCGCCTCTGTGCGCAGCGCGATCGAACGCAGATTGTGGTGCAGCGACATTGGCCAGTCGCGCAGGTATTTGCAGACCAGTCCCTGCATGTAGTGGTATTCCGGCGCGTCCGGGAGCGCCGCCAAGAGCGCATCGAAATGCGCGCGGGCTTCGAGGAGATCGCCGGCATCGTAGGCGGCGTAGGCGCTTTGGTGAAGCGCGTCGATATCGGAGGAGCTGCGGTCGACGGTCATGCGGGCCTCGGCGGCAGGCGTTCGCCCAGATCCTGCCACGTCGGACGCCGGCTGTCGCCTGTCCTGTGGCTGTACGTCCCGGGCACCCGCGCGGCCCGGGCTTCGCTATGCTGTCGGCACGCCTCGGCTGCTGGAGCCCGCACGATGTCGCCGCCCGATCGATCGCCGGAAGACATCCGACCGTTCGTCGTGCCCTGCGCGACGCTGGAGATCGGCGCACCGCTGCGCTGGCTGCGCGCCGGCTGGCGGGATGTTCGCGCCGCGCCGGGATTGACGCTGGTGTTCGGCGTAGTGATCGTCGCGGTCAGCGCCGGTATTTCGCTGCTGGCCTGGGAGCTGGGGCGGTTCGCGCTGCTGGCCACGCTGCTGTCGGGATTCGTCTTCGTCGCGCCGCTGATCTGCGTGGGTCTTTACTGCGTCAGCCGCGCACTGGAGCGCGGGCGTACGCCGACGCTGGCGGATTCGTTCGTGCTTGCGCGTCGCGTGGTCGGACAGGCGGGCGTGTTTGCGTTGGCGCAGGGTGTGATCGTGCTGCTGTGGTCGCGCGCGGGGATGATGGTCGGCGCGTTTTTCCCGATCGACGAAAGCAACGCGGGCGCGCTCTGGGAATTCCTGGCGATCGGATCGGCGGTCGGCTCGATCTTCGCTGCACTGACTTTCGCGGTCGCCGCCTTTTCGCTGCCGATGATTGCCGACCGCGATGTCGACATGATCACCGCTGCGGTGTCCAGCGTGAATGCGGTCCTGCGCAACAAGCCGGTGATGCTGCTCTGGGCCGCGATCATCGCGATCATCACCGCGATCGGCTTCGCTACCGCGCTGCTCGGGCTGGGGATTCTGATGCCGTGGCTGGCGTATTCGGCTTGGCACGGTTACCGCGAGACCCTGGATGCGAGCGCATGGCCGGCGCTGGATTGATGCACGTGCGTACCCTCGCGCACATCTTCAGTGCGCGTCTGCTTTCAGACGCGCACCGTGGATCATGCGGATCACGGTGTACAGATCGCCATCGTTGAAACGAGAGGCATGTTCGGTATCGACGCGATGGACCATCACCAGCTTGTGCTTCGGGTAGACGCCCAGCATATGGACGCCGACGCCGGTGTGATAGAAAGAGGGCGCTTCGTCCGCAGACTCCGGCACCAGGACATCCCACAGCATCCCATAGCCCAGCCCGTATTGCGGGTCGATCTCGGAATAAGGCCGAGTGCTGCGCGCGATCCATTCGGCAGGCACGATCTGCCGGCCATGCCACTGCCCGCGATTGAGATACAACTGACCGAATAGCGCAAGATCGTGTGCGCTCATGCGGAAGTGGTATGCGGGAAAACGTGAAGATTCCGGTTCGTACTGGTAGAAGCCATCGGCATCGGCGTCATCGACACTGCCGTCCGCAGCGGGAATCACGATGCGGTTGCGGTAGTCCAGCATGCCCAGCGGTGTTGCGATTTCATCCTCGAAGGCATCGTAGATGCGACGACGCATCGCATGTTCCAGGATCCGACCGGCGACGTTGAAGTCCCAGTTGTTGTAGTAATAATGGGTTCCTGGCTGATGACTGCCGCGCGCGGGGCGACTCCGGGTCATCCCCTCGGATTCGGCGGCTGCTGGGTGGTATACGCCGGAGCGCGATTTCAGCACATCGGAAAGCGTCGCCAGCCGCTCCTGCGTAGTCAGCGATGGTGGAACATCGTCGACGCCGAGTTCGGCAAGGGTTGCGTCAAGATCGATCTGCCCACGTGCTTCGGAGATGCCATAGAGCGCGTTGAGAAGCGGTTTCCGCATCGAATGAATCAGCAGCTTCTTGCGGATGTCGCCGTATTCGAAGAAGACTTTTCCGTCGTGGACCAGCAGCAGGCTGTCCGAACCCGATTGCTGCAGGAATGCACGCAATGCGTCGAGACGCGGGCTTGAATAGCCGGCCGCTTCGGGGGAGGTGCGTTCGAAGGCATCCGGCTCGCTTGCGCGGCCCACGCCGGACAGCAGCATGTGGACGAGCAGGCAGGATGCGATCCATTTCATGGCGACACGCTTCATGCAGACACGTTTCATGTTGATACATTTCATGTTGATACGTTTCATGGCGATACGTTTCATGAAGGCCCGTCAACGGTTGGAATGCCCATCAGGCTGGCGCCGACGTTCCCGCCATGCAAGCCTCCAAAGTCATGGTTGGCGCCTCGCTGCGCTTGTCACTGCAGTGCCGGACACCGACAATGCCAGCCCACGCCGAATCCCGCTGGCGAAGATGTCGACGAGGCCTTCCCATGACCGCCCCTTTAACCTGCCCGCAGTGCACCCTGACCAATATCTATCAGGATGGCGCCAGCTTCGTCTGCGCCGACTGTGGTCATGAATGGCCCGCAGCGGGCGACGCAGCAGTCGAGACTACTTCGCCGGTGCGCGACAGCAACGGTAACCTGCTCGCCGATGGCGATACGGTGGTGGTGATCAAGGATCTTAAAGTGAAAGGATCTTCGATTCCCTTGAAGCAAGGCACGGTCATCAAGCACATTCGCCTGGTCGATGGCGATGCGGAGCACATCGAAGGTCACTCCGACAAGATCAAGGGCCTTGTGCTGAAGACCTGTTTTCTGCGCAAGGCATGAGCGGACTGCCCGCTTTGCTGATTCCATGGCCGGGACGGCGATGACGGCCAAGCGTGATCTTCCGGTGAAGGTCTGTCCGGTATGCGGGCGGACGTTCGCATGGCGAAAAAAATGGGCGCGCGATTGGCCGCAGGTTCGCTATTGCTCCGATGCCTGCCGAAAGGGCACGCCGCGTGGGCGGCTAGTGGTGGTCGATCGCGGCTGAGCTGCGATGCGCGCGCGGCGTACACGGTGAGCGACATCGTCTGGCGGCGATGCTGTCCGAAGCGAAGGCACTCGAACGCTCCATCCCGACTTTGAAATCACGTCTCCGTGACGGGTGTCGTTGTCGATCGCAATTGAATACGTATGCAGCATTCCATGCTGCATTGCGATGTGGCCCTAGCATCACGCTTCAGTCGTGAACGCAATGCCACGACGACAGGTCCGAAGCAGGGGTCGGTCGAACGTTCGCAGTCGTTACCCGGCCATGCGATATCCGCATGAGGACCGGCGCAGGGAATGTCCGTTCCGCTTGAAAAAGCGGAATTCTTTCGTCTATTTCAGGAGAACACAGATGCGGTCTGTATCGAAGATGCTCGCTCAGTTCAATCTCAAGACACGTCGTTCCGGCGCATTTCGCACCGGCGCTGCGCGTCTGGGCTCGATGTTGCTGCTTGCCGGCGCCGTTGCGGGCAATGCCCAGGCCGATGCGGTATTGCACGCCTTCAATTGGCGCTATGCCGATGTCCAGGCGCGTGCCGCGACCCTTCAGTCCGCTGGCTACAAGGCGGTGCTGGTCGCGCCTGCCTACAAGTCGACGGGCAGCCAGTGGTGGGCGCGCTATCAGCCCCAGGATTTCCGGGTGATCCACAATCCGCTGGGCGACACCACTGCGTTCAAGAACATGGTCAATGCGCTGAATGCCCGAGGCATCCATGTCTATGCCGACGTGGTGATGAACCATATGGCCAACGAGGCGGCGCAGCGCCCCGATCTGAATTACCCCGGCACCAGCATCATCAACACTTACAACAGCAACACCGCGTATTACAGCGGGATACGTCTGTTCGGCAATCTGGGATTCAACTTCCTCAGCGGTAACGACTTCGGCGAAGCGCGCTGCATCGCCGACTACAACGACACCTTCCAGGTGCAGAACTGGCGTCTGTGCGGCGGCGGCAGCGATCCCGGCCTGCCCGATCTGAAGAACTCCAGCTACGTGATTTCGCAACAGCAGGAGTATCTGCGCCAGTTGAAGCTGATCGGCGTCAAGGGTTTCCGCATCGATGCCGCCAAACACATGCCGATCAGCCAGATCAACAGCGTGCTCACCGCCGATATCAAGAGCGGCATGTATGTCTTCGGCGAGATCATCACCGGCGGCGGCGCGGGCAGTTCCGAATACGATCGTTTCCTGCAGCCGTATCTGCAGAACACGGATCACGCGGCCTACGATTTCCCGCTGCAGACTTCGATCCGCAACGCATTCTCCTTCGGCGGCAGCATGAGCGGTCTGGTCGATCCGGGCGCCTTCGGGCAGGCACTGGCGGGTTCGCGCGCGCTCACCTTCACTGTAACGCACGACATCCCGAACAACAGCGGATTCCGCTATGCGCTGATGGATCCGACCGACGAAACGCTGGCGTACGCCTACATCTTCGGGCGCAACGGCGGCAAGCCGATGGTCTATTCGGACAACAACGAGAGCGGCGACAACCGTTGGGTGAACGCCTATAACCGCACCGACATCAAGGGCATGATCCGTTTCCACAATGCGGTTCAGGGCAGCGATATGCAGGTGCTTTCCCACGGCAGTTGCCACATCATCTTCCGTCGCGGCAGCCTCGGCATCGTCGGCATCAACAAATGCGGCAGCACGGTCAATGCGGCGGTCAACATGAACAACAGCGTGCTCTGGTGGTACAGCAACTACACCGATACCCTCGGGTCGGGCAGCGTCGTGAATATCAACAGCGGCAGCTACACTTTCAGCCTGCCGGCGCGCAGCGCCAGGATGTGGTTGCGCTGATCGCAATCGCGTGACAAAGGCGGCCGGGCCTTTTGCCGGCCGCCTTTTCGTGTATCCATTCGCATGTCGCGCGGTCTGCCGATACCGGCCTAGAATGCGCAGTCGGTCCTCGAGTGCGGATATGCGAAATCCTGTTGTTTCCGATGTCCGCAGCTCCACGCGACGACGCGCAGCGATCGTCTTGGGCTTGAGCGTGGCGATGGCCTGTGGCGCCACCGAGCCGCAGCCGGATCGCAGGACATCCGACGATGCTGCGGTCGTCATCCAGGACAGGACAACGTTTTATGTCCTCGATGCTGTCGGGGTTGTCGAACTGCGGCGGCAGCTGGATGCGCGTGGTCCCACGACCCGCTTCGGACATTCCGCAGCGGCGCTTACGCGGCACAACATCCTCATCGAATATGTCCTGCTCCGAAACGGCAGCGCATGCGAATTGACCGATGCAAAGGTGCGTACCGAGATCGATGTTCACCTCCCGAAGTGGCAGCCGAAGCGAACCCCGGCAGCCGAACTCTCCGAGCAATGGCAGCGACTCGAGGCTGCGCTCCGCGAACACGAGGCGGGACACCGCGACAACGGTGTCTGGGCAAGCCATGAGCTTCTGCGCCGTTTGCGCCACATCCCATCGGCTGCGGAATGCAAGACCTTGGCGCGCGATGCGCTCAAGGTGCGTACGGCGCTGGTGGCTGAACTGCGAGCGATCGAGGATGCGTACGACCGGCGGACCGACTTCAGCAAGACCCAGCTGGCTCCACCCGTCGATGACACATCCAGGCAGATCGAACGCGAAGACGCCGAGCGGCAGCGCGCGAGGCGCATCTTGAACGGTTACTAGGGCCTGTTAACGCTCGGGATGGGTCACGCCGCCATTGAGTGCGTGCGGGGCAAGGAAGAGCGAGGAAATGTATGTCGATACATGCCCGAGTGATGACGCCGCACCGCACGCACTCAATGGCGGCCCTTCGGGTTGCTTGCCTGCGGCCGCCAGGCGGCCGCGCGCGGCTTGAACAAGCCACCAGCCTGTCTCGGCGCCACGCACAACCGCCTGGCGGCCGCAGGCAAGCAACGTGACCCATCCCGAGCGTTAACAGGCCCTACAATCCCGCGCTGTCGGCGACCGGTGAGGCGAGGCCCTTCGCGAATGCTTCATCGACGATTCGTCTGACCTCCTGGTCGATGTTTGCCATCTCGAGTTCCTGTTCGCTGCCGAGCGCTTCCATCTCCGCGTTCAGCGCTTCCAGAGGCGCGGTGGCCGCTTCGATCTCGTCCTCCATCGCGCTGAGCGGTGCGAGATCGGCCTCGAGTTTTGCGGACTCGGCCTCGATCACGCTTTCCAGCGACTCCATTTCCGAGTTGAGTTTTTCCATCTGCGCATCGAGCGCATCGAACCGGTCTTCGGCATCGGCCATCGCTTTTTCATCGTACGCGTTGGATGCCATCGTTGTCGCGAACGCCGCCTGTTGCTCCGCCAGCGTACTCTGGCGCTCTGCCAATGCATCCAATGCGTCGAGGGCTTGTCGCATCTCGGGCGTCTCATCCTGGCCAATCGCAGTCGCCTCCATTCGCCGACCGATCGCTTCGGCCTGGTCTGCCTGTGCCTGGATCTGCGCGCTCAGCGCTTCCATCCGGGCATCGCGCTGTGCGCTTGCCGACCAGACCTCGCGAACGCGCCGCAGCGTGCCTGGGTCGCGCAGGACATACGCCTTGCCATCGCGTCGGAACCAGAGGAAATCGCCATCGACATGCGCTTGCGCAGCGCGGATGGCGTCGATCTCATCGGTGCTGCCGGACATCGACAGTCGATCGCTGTCGCCGTCGACGATCGCATAGGTGTCTGTGCCATCGGTGTCTGTGGGTGTTGTGGATGCCGCCGCAGTGCCTGCTGCCGTGAGCGCGCCAACGGTGACTTTCGGTGCGAAGGTGGTCGATGTGCGCGTCTGCGCCGATTGCGCATAGGCGAGACAGGCGATGCAGGCCAGAGCGAGCCCGGCGACCGGCAACAGGATGATGCCGGCGGAAGCGCGCGGCTGCGGACGAAGCAGGCTTTGGATGCGGGACATGAGATGACCTCCGTGCGCGCCGTGCGCGAGTGATGGGATGGTGGTGTCGAGCCTGTCCAGTTCGGCGAGCGCGAGCGCCAGGCGTCGCGGTTCCTGGGTGACGCTTGCGGCGAGATCGTCGGCGACGAGCTCGCGGTCCAGCCGGATGCGGTGCGACAGCCACCACACCACGGGGTGATAGAAAAGCATGGCTTCCGCGATGCGTTGGCACAGGTTGGCCAGATAGTCGTGGCGGCGGATATGCGCCAGTTCGTGAGCGAGCAGGGCGTCGAGCATCTCCACCGGCATGCGTGCGATCAATGCGGCCGGGACCAGGACCATCGGACGCCAGGCGCCGGCGACCAATGGCCCGCCGATCTTCAATCCGCTGTCTTCATCCAGTACCGCGAAGCGGATGCGCGACAGGCCGAAGCGATCCGCCAGATGGTCCAGACGCCGTTGCCAGATGGCGTCGCCCGGCTCCCGGACGCTGCGCCGCAATCGCGCGACCCAGCGCAAACCGGCCATCAACCGCAGCAGCATCGCACTGGCGCCAACCGCCCAGAGCCCAACGACCCATGGCAGCGTGCCGTCGAGTGAGACCGCGCCGATCGGTAGCAGGCTGTTCGATGTCGACACTTGCGCGATATCGCTGTCGAACGCCGGAAACCCCGTCGCAGAAAGCGTTGTTTGCGCTGCGAACAACGCATGCGCCAGCTGCGCGGACGGCCACAGTACGCAGGCCGCCAATGCACTGCAGCCCACGGCGTAACGCGCCTGCGCGGTCGAGTTGCGCAACGCGCGCAGCGCCAGCCAAGCGATCGCACCGATCGCCGTGCACTGCCATAGCGTATGCAAAAGCATCAGCCCGAGCATCCGTACCAGCGGGTCGAAAGGCGACAGCGGCGCGAGCAGCTCAGTCATCGCGGTTCTCCTCGAGAAAACGCTGGATTTCGGCGCGCTCCTCATCGTTCACATGACCGCGCAGCGCAGCCATCACCAGATCCTTGCCCGAGCCCGCAAACGCTTTATGGATCAGCTCGCCGAGCAGATTGGTCTGCAATGAGCCCTGCGGCTGGGCAGCGGCATACACGTGCGAGCGCTGACTCTCGTCGCGGACAAGCAGCCCCTTGGCATGCATGATCTGCAGCAGCCGCAGTACCGTCGCGTACGCAGCGTCGGGGCGTTCCAGTTGGCGCGCTTCGTGAACCTGTTTGACTGTGCTCGGGCCCAATGCCCAGAGCAGACGCAGCAGATCCAGCTCGGCGGGCGTGGGCTTCGGCAGCTTCGGGGTTCGGGGCATGGCGGGCTCGGCATGGGAGGTACGGTGCCTACGCTAGCGCTGCTAGAAAATTTTGTCTAGAACAAAATGTCTATATGCCGGTGAAGAACGGTGACCGTTCGTCGGAAAGTCCGCCGAGGCGCACACAAGCGGTTTGTAGGGTGCAGACGGGCGCATGATGGTGCGGCACGGACTTGTCCCGCCTGGAAGGCGCAATGCCTGACTACACGAAGATATCGCGATGGAACGCGCATATTTCGAGAATACGCCGCTCTAGAATGCGCAGCGGATCTCGCTGGCTTTCCAGTACGGGGCTCGCGACGACTTCCGCAGGGGGCGGAATCATGATTCGAATCTCTGGCGCTGAAGCGCATTGCGCACTTGAACCAGCAGCACTTGAACCAGCAGCACTTGAACCAGCAGCACTTGAACCAGGTTTCGGGTATTCGGGCGCGTATGACCGTCATCGACGCGGCCTAGCACCGGTCGTTGGCGCTTGAGCATGCCGATGCAGGTATGGAGCACCGTGCAACGTTGCCATGCGTGGGCGTACCCGCTGCTGTGGATCGGCATGTGCGCGCCATGCGCGGCACAGCAGCGCCAGCCCGCGGTGGCGGCGGTCGAGGTCAGGTCTCTGCTCGCGCAGGCCGATGCCATCGAGGAGCGGGATCCGAGGCAAGCGCTCGATCTGTCCCAACGCGCGACAGAGATCGCACGCGCAGCCGGAAACGGCGCGCTGTTGCGCGATGCGCAGAAGACGCTGTGCGGGAACACGGCCGTCATCGATGCGCGCGCGGCGCTGAAGATCGCAGAGGACGGTTTGCGCGCAGCGCAGCAGGCTGGCGACCTGGCATCCAGCGCGAGCTTCATCGGCTGCAAGGGATTCGTAATGGATCTGCTGGGAAAGCCCAGCGAAGCTGCGGCCGCTTACGAGCGGGCCGTTACGGTCGCCGAGAAAACGAAGGACAAGGAAACGCTGGCCGAATCGCTTGCCATGCGCGGCGAAAGCCGGCATTACCACGGGCGTTACGACGAGGCCATCGCCGATCTCAACCGGGCCTATGCGCTGAACCTGCAGCTCGGTCTAAAGGGCGGGCAGCGGTACACCCTCAACGCGATCGCCAACGTCTACAGCGACGATCATGTCGGCGAATTCGACAAGGCGATCGGCTATTACCGGCAGATCCTCAAGGAAGACGAAGCTGCCGACCTCAAGAGCGGGATCGCGACTGCACGGTTCAACATCGCCTCCGCCATGGAGGCGAAGGGTGAACTCGATGCCGCGCTGATCGAATATCGGCGCGCGCTGGAGATCGATACCGCGCTGGGCGATCAGGCATCGATCGCGGAATCAGAACGTTCGATCGGCGCGTTGCTCACCAAGCAGGGCAAGGGCGCCGATGCGTTGCCGTGGATCGAGCGCGCGATCGCGCGCTTCAGCGCCTTGGACAACGCGGAAAGTACCGCGCGCAGCCGTCTTGCGCGCGCAAAGGCCCTCCGCGCGCTGTCCCGCCCACGCGAAGCGATCGAAGATCTGGTCTTCGCGGCCCGACATTTCCAGGCCGAGAACAATCCGCGCTATCTCGCGCAGGTCCATGAAATCATGGCATCGGCGCATGCCGATCTCGGCGAGTGGCGCATGGCTTACGAGGCTTCCATCGCTTATCGTCAGGCACAAGAGCGACTCGACAGAAGCGCGAGGAACGAACAAAGCTCGCGTCTTCGCGTGCAGTTCGACAGCGCAAGAAAGGAACATGAAAACCGCGCGCTGCTGATCGAGAATGCGCATCGCGGCGAAGCCCTGCGCAATGCCGAACGGGTGCGGTCGCTGCAGCGCGTGACGATCGTGTTCGGCATGACTTTTCTTGCGCTGCTTGCGGCGATGGCGTGGCAGGAAGTCCGCAAAGGCCGGCGGATGCGCACCCTGGCCATGACCGACGAACTCACCGGGTTGCCGAACCGTCGACGGATCCTGCAATTCCTCGAGCGTACGCTGCACGCCGTACAAGCCAGCGGCGGGTCGCTGGGCGTGATCGCATTCGATATTGATCATTTCAAGCGCATCAACGACGCGTATGGTCATCATGGCGGCGATCGCGTATTGCGCGCCATCGCCGAGATCGTCGACCGTCAGCTGCCCGACGATGCCCGGGTGGGGCGGATGGGCGGCGAGGAGTTCCTGATCGTAGCGCCCGCAACGCACCCGGACCGCGCCTGGCAGATCGCAGAGGCGCTGCGTACCGCGATTTCAGGCGCTTCGATCGAGGGGGTTCGCGACGAGGATCGGGTCACGATCAGTATCGGCCTGGGCGAAAGCGGGCAGAACGACGATGCCGAGACCCTGTTGAAGCGCGCGGATGCTGCGCTGTATCGGGCGAAGCGCGAAGGTCGGGATCGGACAGTACGCGGTTGACGGCCGGGTGGATCTGTTCGCCGAGGTTGTCACTGGCGCATGTTGTGCTTTTCGCGACGCTCATGTTGAGTATTTGCAACGGACCTCCTCGATCTGAGTATTCCGGTCTGGAAGGGCCGTGTCCGGCTTTGTGGAACTGTGACGTTTGTGGATAATGAGTCGAAGGGTTGAAGGAAACAGCAGCGAAGCACCACGCTGCCGGACCCGTTAGAGGGGCGTGATCGGTACAGGGGGCGTGTGCGGAAAAGCTTGAAACATTCGAGATGCCGTCGGTATCCGGGTGCGGGCTTTTTTTGCATGTCGGACCGGTCGCGGCTCGTATTGCGTGTCAGGGGGATTTCGTGAGGACCGTCCGTTCCAGTCGCAAGAATTTGGCGATCCGCAGCCTGTGGTTGACCGAACTGTTTGCGGTGATGCTGTCGGTGGTCGCTGCAGCCCGTCTGCGGTTCCATGCCGATCCCGCAGGTCTCGAACATTTCATCGCCGGCATCGCAGCCCGTGCGCTGCTGGTGGCGGTCTGCGTGACCGGCGCGATGCTCGCGTTCGGGCTCTATCAGGCCTATGTCCGCCACAGCCGGACGGATCTTCTGCTGCGGATCGTGATGTCGTTCGCGCTCGGCGGCATCGCTCTGCTGGTGCTGTACTACGTGATTCCGGCGACCTACATCGGCCGGGGTGTGCTCGCGATTTCGCTGCTCATCGGCATGGGCGCGGTGCTGGCCGTGCGCTACGTGGTGTCGCACCTTTCCGCCGCCGACATGCTGAAACAGCGCGTGCTGGTGTTCGGCGCCGGCAACAATGCGAATCTGATCAATACGCGTCTGCGCCGCAAGACCGACCGCCAGTCGTTCAACATCCTCGGGTTCGTGCCGGCGTCGAACCAGCCGGTCGTGGTCGACGAAGCGCTGTTGATCCGCAGCGACGAGACGCTGTGCGCATTGGCCGACAGCCTCAACGTCGACGAAATCGTGATCGCGCCGGACGAGCGTCGCGGCGGCATGCCGATGGAGCAGATGCTGAACTGCGTGCAGCATGGCGTGCAGGTGACCGACCTGTCGACGTTCTTCGAGCGCGAGGCCGGTATGGTCCAGCTCAACATCGTCGATCCCTCGTGGCTGGTCTTCTCCGGCGGCTTCGACTATTCCATGCCGCGTCGCCTCACCAAGCGGTTCTTCGATCTGCTCGCCGCCGGCGCGCTACTGTCGGTGGCATGGCCGGCAATGCTGCTGGTCGCGCTGGCGGTGAAACTGGAATCGAAAGGCCCGGTCATCTACCGCCAGATCCGCGTCGGTGAGCACGGCCGTCACTTCGAGATGGTGAAGTTCCGCAGCATGCGCGTGGACGCCGAGAGCGACGGCGTGGCGCGCTGGGCTACCAAGGACGACGACAGGAGTACGCGGATCGGCAAGTTCATCCGCAAGACACGTCTGGACGAATTGCCGCAATTGTTCCTGGTCCTGACCGGCGAGATGAGTTTCGTCGGGCCGAGGCCGGAGCGCCCGCAGTTCGTCGAAATGCTCACCAGCGAGATCCGCTATTACGACGTCCGCCATTCCGTGAAACCCGGTCTGACCGGCTGGGCCCAATTACGCTATCCCTACGGCGCCTCGGTCCGGGATGCGAACGAGAAGCTGAAGTTCGACCTGTTCTACGTCAAGAACCACGGCCTGCTGTTCGACGTGATGATCATGCTGCAGACCGTGGAAGTCGTGCTGTTCGGACGCGGCGCGCGCTGAGTCCGCGCGCCGCCACAGTCAACCGCCAGCGCAGTCAGCCGCGGCCGACTGCGGTGCTCGCGAATCGTTTCGCGGCGAACGGGATCAGCGCGATCAGTTCCCTCCGCGCGGAATCGCTCGGCGCTTGTCGCCATGCGGCGCGCCACAGTCGCCAGGCATCGCGCCAGCGGCGACGGATCAGCATCCCGCGCGCATTGCGGTGGTAGGTGAGCGCCAGCGCTTCGCGGCGGATCGACTCTTCCACCACGCCTTCGGCATCGACGATCGCGCGCTCGACCACACTCACGTAATCGTCGTAGGTCGTCGCCTCGCTGGACAATCCGCCTGCGTGGCCGCGCATCGCTTCGACCAGCTGGGCTTCGATCACGCCGATCTTCCATCGATGCGCGACACGCAGATGGAAGTCGATGTCCTCGGCGGTGCGCAGCGACGTGTCGAAGCCGCCGCAGGTTGCGTACACCTCGCGACGGAACATCGTCGACGCGGGCACCAGCGAAGGATTCAGCAGAAGCCAGCGAAGCACCCAGCCGTCCTCGCGAAGGACTTCGCGACGATGGAACACGTCGAAAGGTTTGCCGTCGCCGTCGACGCGCACCACATCGCACAGCACCATGCCGAAGTCCGGGTGGGCATTGAGCCATTCCAGCTGACGGGCAGTCTTGTCGGGCCGCCACAGGTCGTCGCTGTCCAGCAGCGCGAAATAGCGGCCATTGGCGAGCGCCATGCCGGCGTTCCGGGCCGCCGAGACGCCCGCGTTCGGTTGCCAGTGATAGCGGATGCGTTCTCCGTAGCGTGCCTGCAGCGCCTCGCCGGTGCCGTCGGTGGAGCCGTCGTCGACGACGATGATCTCCTCGACCGGATGCGTCTGCGCCAACGCGGAGTCGATCGCGCGCTGCACCAGCTCGCGCCGGTTGTACGTCGGTATAATCGCCGAAACTGAGTTGGAAACTTCGATCAGGCGCGCCATGCTCAAGGATTTCGCCAGAAAATGTCTGTATGCCAGCGGTGCGCTGGGTTTGTATCACCGCGTCCGCAATGCCGATAGTCTAACGGTGGTGATGTTCCATCGCACGCTGCATCCAACCGATCCGCGTTGGGCCTCCTGCGATCCGGACTATACCCTCGGCGAGGACCTGTTCGTCGCCTCGCTGGAATTCTTCAAGCGCCATTACCGCGTGGTGTCCCTGGATGAGGTGCTGCGCGCCCGCCGCGACGGCAGCGGCCTGCCGCCGCGCGCGCTGCTGATCACCTTCGACGACGGTTGGCTGGACAACGTCGATTATGCGATGCCGGCGCTGCAGCGCGCCGGTCTGCCGGCGGTGATGTTCGTCGCCGCAGATGCGGTCGGCGCCAGACAGCCGTTCTTTCAGGAAAGGATCATCGCGGCCTGGCGGCTCGGCAAGCTCACCGTCGACGCGCTCGCCGCGACGATGCGGGAAACCGGAGCCGCCTGCGACGGCACGATCGCCGGCTGCGATGACATCGCTGGCCTGCGCATGCTGATCGCGCAGTTGGAGACGATGTCGTCCGCCGGGCGTCGCAGCGTGCTGGATCGCCATGTCGGGGTGCTCGACGACGGCCTGCAGCACATGATCGATGTCGGCGATCTTGCGCGTCTGCGCGCCGGCGGTGTCGAGTTGGGTCTGCACGGCAAGAGCCATGTCCCGATGCAGCGTGCGGGCGATCTGGATGCCGAACTCGGCGGCGCCCGCGCGGCGATGGCCGCGATGCTGGCGGCTCCGGAAGGGCTGGCGTCACCGGCCTGCGCGACGATGTCGTTTCCGCACGGATCGTTCGACGAAGCCATCGCGGCGCGCGCGTGCGAGGCCGGCTATGAGCTGCTCTTTACCAGCGTACCGGTGCTCAATCCGGTGGGCGGGAAGCCGTCTTGGCTGCTCGGCCGTACCGGCTACGAAACAGACACCATCGCCGGTCGCGACGGGACGTTCCGCGCCGATCTGCTGGCCTGGTATCTGTTCCGCCGCGCGACGCGGCGATTGGCGGCATAGGCGTCATTCGTCCTCGTCGGCCGAGGTCAGATGCAGCGCGACCGCATCTTCGCCGATCAATCCCGCGATTACGCCGAAGACAGGCCGCTGGCTGCGGGCCTCGAAGCCGAGCTGTCGCCATGCTTGCAAGTGCGCGTCGGAGGTCGCCAGTTCGATCGATACCGCTGTCTGGCCCTGTCGGCGCGCCTCGCGCAGCATGGCGGCGATGATGCCTGGTGCGGGCTGTGCGCCGTCGCGGGACCAGAAGTCGTGGATGTGCAGGGTATGGCCATCGACGCGCGTCGCGAACCATGCGGCCGGATCTTGGCCGTCGAACAATTGCATATGGCGGAACGGCTGCAGATCCGCAGACGGCGCATCGTCGAAACGCCAGCGCAGATACGCCGCGTCGCGCAAAGCGGTGAGTGCGGGCGGTTTCGGCGAGGCATCCCAGAGCGGCGCGATATCGGGGACGCGATCTGACCACTGCGCGCGCAGTCTGCGTGCCGCCGGCCAGCGCCATGCATCGCGCAGGCGATGGCCCAGATCGATCAGCGCGCCCAGCGGCGCCGCGAGCGGGGCAGCCAGCTGCGGCAAGCGACGGTGCAGGTATTGCGCATGCCTCACCACGCGCGCGTATCGGGTCATGTCGGCGAGATGCCGATAGCCGATGCGTTTGAAGACCGGTGCGGCTTTCGGATTCGGGAAGCTGTAGAGCAGGTCGAGTTCGCGCCGTCCTGCCGCGAACAGGCCCTGCTGCAGGATCAGCGCCGGGCCCAGCGTGCGGTGCGCGGTGATGACCGCGAGATCGACCACCACGCCGGCGCGCGCTTCGCGTCCGTTGTGCAGCATGCGCCGGCGCCCGGCAGCGCAGACGCCGACGGGCGCCTCCGTGCCCGCGTGCATCAGCAGTTGCAGCAACGGCGCGCCGGTCGGCGCACGGCCGTAGAACCAGTCGTACTTGACCGCCATCCGCGCATCCTGGCCGAGGTTTCCGCGCCAGACTGCGAGCACCGCTTCCCGGTCGACGGCGGCATCGCCGTCGCGTGTCGAATACTCCGGCGTCGCCTGCGCAGTCATGGTCGCGCGCTCACGCCTGTGCGTGATGCTCGGGGACGTCGAGTTCGGGCACAGCCGCGACCAGGACCGGCGGCAGATGCAGGTATTTCGTGGTCCGGCGCTTGTTGGCGATGTCGTCGTAGATCGCCTTGGCCTGCATCTCCCCGATGTCCAGCGCTGTCGCGAGCGCCGATGCCGGGTAGCCATGGTTCAGCGCATACAGCGCGAGATCCATCTGCCGATAGGGCAGGGCGAAATAGAATTCATCCTGTCCCTGGCTGAGGCTGTAGGTGTCGGTGGTCGGCACTGCGGCGCAGACGCGCTCGGGCAGGCCGAGATGCCGTGCCATGCCGTAGACCTGCGATTTGTACAGATGCGCGATGGGTTTGACGTCGGCGGAGCCGTCGCCGTTCTTCACGAAGAACCCCTGGTCGTATTCCAAGCGGTTCGGTGTACCCACCACGCCGTAGTTCAGGCGATCGGCGTGGAAATACTCGAGCGTCTTGCGGATGCGCTGCTTGAAATTGGTCGCGGCGACGATGGTGAGATAGTCGGCCAGCGCGAGATCGCGTTCGTGCGGCGCACCGTCGGGCGATTCGGCGATCAACCGGAAGCGGTTGAATCGCCCCTGGATGCCGCCGTCGATGACGATCTTGAACTTCCAGTCGTCGCCGTAGTCCGGCAGTGCGTTGCGCACCGCCGCATCGCGCATGCGGTAGCAGCCGATGGCCTCCAGCGCCGGCGCGATGTCCACGGTCTCGGTGCGGATACCCAGATGCCCGGCGAGAATCGTGGCGCGCACTGCGCTGTCGTCGGACGAATCGCGTTCCGGCAGGATCAGGCCGAACACGCGTTCCGGCCCGAGCGCGCGCACCGCCAGCGCGACGCTCGCCGAGCTGTCGATGCAGCCGGAGATGGCGACCACCAGTCCGCGGCGATGCAACTGGCGCGCGGTGATTTCGCGCAGACGCGCGGCGATGCGATCGGCTTCGAATGCATAGTCGAGGTCGAGCACGTTCCAATCGAGCGGATGCGAATTGACGGCGTTCATGGCGAGGTTTGCGGTTCCATAAGGGCGGCGCGGCGGACTTTGCCGGACGCGGTGCGCGGCAAGGAGGAGACGAATTCGATGTCGCGGGGGATCTTGTAGCTGGCGAGGCGCTCGCGGCAGTACGCCTTGATCATGTTTTCGCTCTGCGGCGGCAGGCCCGGCGCGACGATGAAGGCCTTGACCACCTGGCCGAGGATGTCGTCGACGATACCGACCACGGCCGCTTCGCTCACGCCCGAAACTTCCAGAATCACCTCTTCGATGTCGCCGGGATGCACGCGGTGCGCGCCGGTCTTGATCATGTCGCTGCGCCGCCCGGCGAGAAACAGAAAGCCTTCGGCGTCGAGATGGCCCATGTCGCCGGTGCGCAGCCAGCCGTCGCGAAGCACTGCCGCGCTGGCTTCGGGATTGTTCCAGTAACCGCGCATGATGTTGGGCCCACGCACCCAGACTTCGCCGGGTTCACCGGGGTCGGTCGCGTGGCCGTTTTCGTGCGCGATGCGCAATTCGACGCCGTCGATGGGAATACCGACGGAGCCGAGCTTTTCGTCGAGACGCTCCGGTGGCAGCCACGTCAGCCGCGATGTGGCTTCAGTCTGGCCGTACATCACGAACAGCCGCGCATCGGGCAGGGCCGCGCGCAGACGGCGCGTGATCGCGGGGCTCATCGCTCCGCCGGCCTGGGTGAGATAGCGCAGCGACGACAGATCGTAGTCGGCCAGTTTGACCCGCTCCAGCAGCAACGCATACGTCGAGGGTACGCCCGAAAAACCGGTAATGCGCTCGCGGGCGATGGTGTCCATCAGCAGATGCGGGAAAAGCAGGTTCTGCGCCAGTACCACGCAGCCGCCGCAGAGCAGATGCGTATGCAGCACCGATGCGCCGTAGGCGTAGTAGAACGCGAGGATCGACAGCACGCTGTCGGCTTCGCTCAGTTCGAGATAGCGGATCACCGCACTGGCGTTGGCCAGCAGGTTGCCGTGGCTCAGGCTCACGCCCTTCGGCGCACCGGTCGTGCCGGAGGTGTAGAGGATGAGCGCGATGTCATCGGCTTCGACAGCATCGGCATCGACAACATCGGCTCCGACAGCATCGGCATCGATGCTGAAGGTGTCCGAGGACCGGTCATGTCCGATATCGGGCGGAGACAGCGGATACTCCGCGCCGATCGGCCAGCGTTCGATCGACGCGCGGCCGCTGGACGCATCGATCGCGGCGATCGCCTCGGCCGCGTCGCCATGACTGTGCTCGTAGACGATGTGGCGCGCATCGCTGTGTCGCAGCCAAGCTTCGAAATCGCGCGCGCGGGCCTGTACGTTCAGGGGCGCGGCGATGCCCCCGGCCAGCCAGCAGCCGTAGCAGGCCACCGCCGCTTCGATGCGATTGGGCAGCAGGATCGCGACCCGTTCGCCCGGATGCAGGCCGCGCGCGCGCAGTGCGTGCGCGAATCGCTGCACCTCGTCCCAGAATTCGGCGTAACGGATGCGGCGGTCGTCGGCGACGATCGCCACGCGCTGCGGATGGCGCCTGGCGATTTCGGCGACCCGGGCTGGAATCGACGGCATGGCCCGCCCCTTATCCCGCCAGCTTCCGCTCGATGAACGCGTCGATGACTTCGAGCGTATCGAAGTTGTCGGGGATCATCTCCTCCGGCGCGATCGTGAACTTGTACTCTTCCTCGATGTACATGATGAGTTCGTAGATGCCGGTCGAATCGAGAATGCCGCCGCGGACCAGGGAGT
Source organism: Lysobacteraceae bacterium (assembly GCA_044340325.1). GTDB lineage: Bacteria > Pseudomonadota > Gammaproteobacteria > Xanthomonadales > Xanthomonadaceae > Lysobacter_I. The sequence continues at coordinate 1,351 of JBIITV010000065.1, read as the reverse complement.
CCCGATCGCCGATGGCGTTGTCGTCGTTGGAGAATAGAAAATTCTTGATGATGTACTGTTTGATGCGTTGCCGATGCTGCATGCATATGCCCCTGTGTCTAAACTCTGAACGCGATAACAGCCGGACGACGGCCAGAGCGGGCGGCGTCGGGATGTCATGCGGTGATTGGTGGGGCCCGAACGGGTCCGGGCTCGGCGGACCCATGGCTAGAATAGGCGTTCCCGATCCCGCATCGATAGCAGACGCCCATGCCGAACCTCGCCCGAGCCCTTCGATTTCATGCGGACCGACCGTCGTTTCGGCCGTTCTATTGGCCGTCGTTTCGCCGGGCCGTTCCGCTGGTGTTGCTGTCGGCGATGCTGGCCGCTTGCCATGGCGCGCCGCCCCCGCCGGCAGAACCGCCGCGTGCGGTCATCGATGCGAAACCGGTCGTCGTGCGTTCGGAGAAGGTCGCATTCGAGGTGGTCGAGCGCGTGTCCGGGCTCGACCATCCCTGGGCAATGGCCTTTCTGCCGGATGGCGACATGCTGGTGACCGAGCGTCCGGGGCGTCTGCGCCGGATCGGCACCGACGGGACGGTGTCCGCGCCGATCGCGGGCCTGCCCGGAATATTCGTCGATGGTCAGGCTGGTCTGCTCGACGTCGCGCTGTCGCCGACGTTCGCCGAAGACCGGTTGGTCTACCTCTCGTTCGCCGAGCCGAATGCGCGCGGCAACAAGGCCGGTACTGCGGTCGCGCGTGGACGGCTGCAGGATCTAGAGCTTCGCGATGTGGAGGTGATCTATCGCCAGGAGCCCAAACTTTCCAGCGGTACGCATGTCGGCTCACGCCTGGTGTTCGACGACGCGGGGCATCTGTTCGTCACCCAGGGCGAGAATCGCGTGGCCGAAGCGGCGCAGTCGCTCGACAAACTGCAGGGCAAGCTGGTGCGGATCTGGCCGGACGGACGCATTCCCGACGACAACCCGTTCGTGAAGCGCGCAGGCGTGCGCCCGGAGATCTGGTCTTACGGTCATCGCAACATGCAGGGCGCGGCGCTGCACCCGGTCACCCGCCGGTTGTGGACCAGCGAGCACGGTCCGATGGGCGGCGATGAGCTCAATATTCCGCAGCCAGGACGCAACTACGGTTGGCCGGTCATCACCCACGGACGCGATTACAACGGCACCAAGGTCAACGAATCGGTCGGCACGCAGGCCGAAGGCATGGAGCCGCCGCATCACGTCTGGGAGGTGTCGCCGGGTCTGAGCGGGATGCTGTTCTACAGCGGCAAGGCGTTTCCGGAATGGAAAGGCAATCTGTTCCTCGGCGCACTGGCGAAAAGTGCGCTGATCCGGCTCGAACTCGACG
>JBIITV010000002.1:0-78059 GCA_044340325.1 Lysobacteraceae bacterium | reverse complement strand
GGCCTTTGCCCTGCGGCGCGACCAGGTCGAGGATGCGGCCGGTGATGTCTTCAGTGCTGCCGTCGCCGCGTTCCAGCTTGAAGCGTTTGCGCGGGAACAGCGGGGTGAGGTTTTCGAACAGCGCCTTGTTCTTGGATGCTTCCAGCGGTTCGCCGTTGATGGTGTCGACCACGGCCAATGCGAAGTAGCGCTCGCCGTCTTTCGGCCAGCGGATGCGGCCGGAGAGATGGTCGCCGGTGCGCAGGTTGAAGCGGCGGATCTGGCTGGGTGAGATATAGACATCGTCCGGCCCGGCGAGGTAGCTGGCCTCGGCGGCGCGCAGGAAGCCGTAGCCGTCCGGCAGGATTTCCAGCACGCCGTCGGCGGCGACGCCTTCGCCATGACGGGTGAGCACTTTGAGGACCGCGAAGATGACGTCCTGTTTGCGCGCGCGGGCCACGCCTTCCTGGATCTGCAGCTGCTCGGCGATATCCAGCAGCTTCGGCATGGGCATGCGCTTGAGATCGCCCAGCGAATACTGCGGGAAGCCTTCCGGGACGCTGGACACCTGTCGCGCCACGTACTGCGGCTGCTGGAAGCTGCCGGCGTCCTGGTTGCCGTCCTGGTCGCCGTTCTCGTCGCGGCCGCGGAACCGGTTGTTGTTGTTGTTGTTGTTGCGGTTGTTGCGGAAGCGGTCACGTCTGTTGAAACGCTGGCCGTCGCCCTGATCGCGGCCTTGGCCGCTGTCGCCCTGTTGGCCGCCCTGCTGACTACCTTGCTGACTACCCTGAGGATCGCCTGACGACGATTGACCTCCCTGTTGACCGCCCTGAGGATCGCCTGACGACGATTGACCGCCCTGTTGACTGCCCTGCGGATCGGCGGAGGATGGCTGTCCGCCCGGCTGACCGTTGCCGGAGTCCTGCGACGGAAGCTGTGCATGCGCCTGCGGGTGCCGCGGAGACGGGTGCGTGCGCGGCGGTTGCTGTTCGCGGGGCGGACGTGGTTCGCGCGGCGCGGCCACCCGTGCCGGCGGTGGCTGCGTCTGCGGTGCGGGGGGTGGCGTCGGCGGTGGAGGCGGTGGTGTTGGCGGTGGCGGTGCGGCCATCGGTGCCGGCGCTTCTGGAAGCGGGATGGTGGTTTGGGCGGCCGAGGCCTTGGGGGCACGCGGCTTGCGCACACGCTTCTCGGCGGTTTCGCCGGTATCTGGAGTCTTGTCGGACAAGCGGGATTCCTCGCGGCTGCGAGCGTCCGCAGTGCGCGGACGGGATCAGGAGTGGGTGGTCGGTTAAGACGGAAAGGTGCGGCGCCGAGGGGCGCGTCGTTTTCGAGAAGCCAGCACCCGCAAGGCGCGGCGGCAAGCCTGGAACTGAAAATCGGGGTCATCGCACGACCGACGGCAGGCAGTCCGGCGAGGCCCTCCGCGCCGGTAGCGGGCGCGGAGGCGGCAGTTGCATCAGAGCGCTTTATCGATCAACTGGGCCAGCTGCGGTTTGCCGACCGCGCCGATCTGGGTGCCGTGGACCTGGCCGCCCTTGAACATCAGCAGCATCGGAATGCTGCGCGCATTGAAGCGGCGGCCGAGGTTGGGGTGGTCCTGCACGTCGACCTTCACGATCTTGGCGCGGCCTGCGTAATCGTCGGCCAGTTGGTCCAGCAGTGGCGCGATCATCTTGCAGGGCCCGCACCACGGCGCCCAGAAATCCACCAGCACCGGCACGTCGGAATTCAGGACCAGCGCGTCGAAATCGGCGTCGGTGGCATGGGTGATCTTGTCGCTCACGGGGGTCTCCGGGGAGTGCGGACGCGCCGGATCGGCGCGTCGGGGATGGTCTGGGCAGGGTCGGCGGGGGAGAAGCCGGCCTGTTACACTGCGGGCTTCCGTCGCCGGCTTCAAGGGTCAGAGCCCGAACCGAGCGCCACGTCCCGGCAGTGCGCAGAAGCCTGCAGTCTGCTTCCCCACGCCCGCCCGTGCAAGCGCACACGCTTGCGCCCGCCCGCATTCAACGCCCGAGCATGAGCGATAAACCCCTAACCGACATCACCTTTTCTTCCTTCGAGCTGCATCCGGCACTGCTGGCCGGGCTCGAAGCTGCGGGCTTCACCCGCTGCACCCCCATTCAGGCGCTGACCCTGCCGGTGACCCTGCCCGGACGCGATGTCGCCGGCCAGGCACAGACCGGCACCGGCAAGACCCTCGCCTTCCTGGTGACGGTGATCAACCGTCTGCTGTCGCGCCCGGCCCTGGCCGAGCGCAAGCCGGAAGACCCGCGCGCCCTGATCCTGGCCCCGACCCGCGAGCTGGCGATCCAGATCCACAAGGACGCCGTGAAGTTCGGCGCCGATCTGGGCCTGAAGTTTGCGCTTGTGTACGGCGGCGTGGACTACGACAAGCAGCGCACGCTGCTGCAGGCCGGTGCCGACGTGATTATCGCCACCCCGGGCCGGCTGATCGACTACGTCAAGCAGCACAAGGTCGTCAGCCTGCACGCCTGCGAGATCTGCGTGCTGGACGAAGCCGACCGCATGTTCGACCTCGGCTTCATCAAGGACATCCGCTTCCTGCTGCGACGCATGCCGGCATGCACCGAGCGCCAGACCCTGCTGTTCTCGGCCACCCTCAGCCACCGCGTGCTGGAGCTGGCCTACGAGCACATGAACGACCCGGAAAAGATCGTCGTCGAGAGCGAGTACATCACCAACTCGAAGGTCCGGCAGTTGATGTATTACCCGGCCGACGACGAGAAGATCCCGCTGCTGCTGGGCCTGCTGTCGCGCAGCGAGGGCGCGCGGACGATGGTGTTCGTGAACACCAAGGCCTTCGTCGAACGCGTCGCCCGCGCGCTGGACCGCGCCGGCTACCGGGTCGGCGTGCTCAGCGGCGACGTGCCGCAGAAAAAGCGCGAATCGCTGCTGAAGAAATTCCAGGCCGGCCAGCTCGAACTGCTGGTCGCCACCGACGTCGCCGCGCGTGGCCTGCACATCGACGGCGTGTCCCACGTCTACAACTACGACCTGCCGTTCGATGCCGAGGATTACGTCCACCGCATCGGCCGCACCGCGCGGCTAGGCGCCGAGGGCGATGCGATCAGCTTCGCCTGCGAGCGCTACGCGATGTCGTTGCCCGACATCGAGGCCTATATCGAACAGAAGATCCCGTCAGAGCCGGTCACCCGCGAGCTGATGACCGCGCTACCGCGCCCGGAACGCGAACGGCCGGCGATGGTGGAAGGCGACGGCAGCGACAGCGACGACAGCCTCAGCACGATCTTCCGCGAAGCGCGCGAAACGCGTGAGGCCGATCGGACCGGTGGACGCTCGGGTGGTGCACGCAGCGGCAGTGGTAGTCGCAGCGGTAGTGGCGGGCCGGGTGGCCGCTCCAGCGGGCCGCGTTCCGGTGGCCCGCGTTCAAGTTCGTCAAGCAGCGGTTCCGGCAGCGGCGAACGTCGCGAGCGCACCCCGCGCCCGCCGCGCCAAGGCGATGTCGCGCCGAAGCCGGCAGTCGCGGAGGTCGCTGCTGCGGCACCCGTTCCGAATGCAGTTGACAGCGAGCGCGGACCGCGCAAACCCCGCCGGCGTCGCGGCGGCAAGCGGATCGACGGTGGCGAAGGCGCGAACCCGGTCAATCAGGCCGTGCGTGCGCTGGAAACACCCGCAGCGGTGTCGGTGAGCGGCGCTTCGTCCGCAAAACCCGCTCCCGAATCCAAACCGTCGCTGTTCTCGCGCCTCGGCCGCAAGCTGAAAGCACTGGTGACCAAACCGCCGCGTTCGCAGCATTGACCCACGACTGCGGCGTGTGCGGCCACGTTGGCACGGTTTCCACCGCACTCAAGGCGGTGGTGTCGTTGTCGATGACGAGATGACGATGTTCCTGGGCCTGCTGTTCTGGGGGGCAGTGGCCGCTGTGGCGTACTTCGTTCTCCGCTGACGGCAACCGCGCCACGACGCATCTGCAATACTTCACGCATGACCGTCCTCCGCTTCGACAACGTCGGCAAGCAGTACCCCAGCGGACACCGCGCGCTGACCGACGTTTCTTTCGCCGTGAATTCGGGCGAGATGCTGTTCGTCACCGGCCATTCCGGCGCCGGCAAAAGCACCCTGCTCAAGCTCATCCATCTGTCCGAACGCCCGAGCAGCGGCGCGGTGCTGTTCGGCGAGCGCAATCTGCGCAAGGTGAGCGGGCGGGGGGTGGCGATGCACCGGCGCGAGGTGGGCGTGGTCTATCAGGATCACCGTCTGCTGACCGACCGCAGCGTGTTCGAAAATGTGGCGCTGCCGTTGATCCTGCGCGGCGTGCGCCGCGATGAGATCCGCAAGCGCGTGCGCAGCGTGCTCGACCGGCTCGGTCTGGGCGCACGGCTGGAGGCGCTGCCGGGCCAGCTGTCGGCGGGCGAACAGCAGCGGGTCGGCATCGCCCGCGCGCTGGTCGGCGAACCGCAGCTGCTGGTGGCGGACGAGCCCACCGGCAACCTCGATCCAACCCTGTCGGCCGAGATCATGACCCTGTTCGGCGCGCTGCACGAACGCGGCACCAGCGTGCTGATCGCCAGCCACGATCTGGGCCTGGTCAAACGCATGAAGAAGCGAGTGCTGGTGCTGGATCACGGCCGGCTGCTGGACGACATCGCGCCGGAGGAGCTGGCCGATGGCTAAGCCTGTCGCTCCCGGTGCCGCCATCGCCAAGCCGCGTTCGCCGCTCGCCGCATGGACCGAGCATCATGGCTACAGCCTGGTCGCCAGCTTCGGGCGGATGCTCGGCAAGCCCTGGTCGACCCTGCTCACGGTCGGGGTGATGGCGGTCGCGCTGGCGCTGCCGGTGGGGCTTGCATGGGTGCTGGACAACGCCGCACGGCTGGGCGGCAGCATCGAACGCGCCCGCGAAGTGACGGTGTTCCTGAAGCAGGACATCCCGGTCGAGCGCGCAAGAACGCTGGCCCAGAGCCTTCGCGCGAGGGGCGATATCGCCGCAGTCGCGCTGCGGACACCGGACGAAGGGCTCGCCAGCCTGCGCGACAGCGGCGGCAGCGATGTCTACGCCGATGCGCTGGCGGTGGTGGGCGACAACCCGCTGCCGAGCGTGCTGATCGTCCGCCCGCGCGGCGACGAACGTGCGGTGGTCGGCGTGCTGACCGCGCTGCCCGAGGCGGATCTGGTCCAGCACGACGCGATCTGGCGCGAGCGCCTCGATCGCTGGCTGGACTTCGGCGAGCGCGTGGTCTGGGTACTGGCGGCGCTGCTGGGGCTGGGCGCATTGCTGGTGGTGGGCAACACCGTACGCCTGGACATCCAGTCACGGCGGGAGGAGATCGCGGTGCTGCAGTCGCTGGGCGCCACCGATGGCTTCATCCGCCGGCCGTTCCTGTATCTGGGCGCCTGTTACGGACTTGCGGCCGGGGCGTTGGCGCTGGGGCTGCTGACCGCTGCCGAATTCGCTCTGCGCCAGCCGCTGCGGGCGCTCGCCGAGAGTTACGGCAGCCGTTTCGCCTTCGCCGGAGTGGAGCCGCTGCACGGTTTGCTTGTGCTCGCCGTCGCGGGCGCGCTGGGCTGGCTGGGCGCCGGCGTGGTCACCGGACATTTTCTGCGTCAAACTAAGGTCTGACGCGATCGCCGGGGGGTGCGCCGGAACCGAACACCGTTCCGATGCGGCCGCCAGAGACGATCTGGCGCAAGGTTGCGCCGCAAGCCGAAGACGCGGGGCGAGATCTCTACCGGGCAATCCCCGATTGGGCCATCCGCCTCCGCCCACAGCAACCGAAGCCGAACGAAACCCACGCATGCGCGCACACGATGTCCGCCACCTGACCACCGACACCCCACGGGTGATGGTGGTCGACGGCTCGCGCATGGTGCGCCGGCTGATCGGCGACATGCTGCAGCGCGATCTGCCCGGCGTCGAAGTGGTCGGTTGCGCCGGACTGGCCGAGGCCGAGGCCGCGCTGGCCGCCGGACCGGTCGATCTGGTCACCACCTCGCTGGTCCTGCCCGACGGCGACGGCCTGCAGGTCGCGCGGCACGTCCGCACCACCGCCGCGCAGCGCTATGTGCCGGTGATCGTGGTTTCGGGCGATGCCCAGAGCCACCTCGAAGCGCGCCGTTTCACCGAAGACGTCACCGATTATTTCGACAAGGCCGAAGGCTATGCCGCGCTGGCCGCGTTCATCCGCGGCTATGTGCATCCCGAGCCGATGGCGGACGCCCGCGTGCTGTATGTCGAGGACAGCATCACCGTGGCCGTGGCCACCCGGCGCATGCTGCAGGCGCACGATATCAGCGTGATCCACATGAGCCGCGGCGACGATGCCCTGGCCTATCTCAACGAACATGTCGGCCAGGACGATCTCGGCGCCGATCTCCTGCTCACCGACGTGACCCTGGAGGGCGCCGTGAGCGGCCTCGATCTGCTGCGCTCGGTGCGCAACGATTTCGGCTACGGCAAGCGCCGCCTGCCGGTGCTGGTGATGACCGGCGACGGCAACCGCGACAAGCAGTCGAATCTGCTGCGCGAAGGCGCCAACGATCTGGTGCTCAAGCCGATCGAGGAACGCATGCTGATCACCAAGACCCTGTTCCAGCTGCGGATGGCGAAGCTGCCGGAGCGGTCGCCCGCATAATGACGGCGCCAGGAAGCGATTCGGAGAATGGAAATATCCATGCGTCGCCTTGACCGCCTCGACATCCTTCGAGCGCTGACCTTTTTGGCGATCGCGCTCGTCTCATTGTCTGCCTTGGCCAAGCAGCGCTTCGTTCCCAACGATACGCTGACCGACTTCAATGTCGCATCCACCGACAGTCCCGAAAGCGTTGCCGTGCTCAGAGCGATGCAGAAAACCCATGACCCCAGCGGCAAAGCGCTGCGTCGCGCCCCCGCAATCCGGATCTTCACGCTCGGGCTCATGGGAGACCCCGGGCGCCAGCCTCCGCTGCTGTCCCAACATGTGCGTCTCAAGCCCGGGGAATACTTCATCGCCTATGCCTGCGGTTTGGGTGGGACTCAGTTGGAAAGCAACACCGTCCACACCTTCGCTGCGGGTCGTCGCTACTACATTTATTGCGAAAGCCGGAACTGGAAACAGTACGATCTGAAGATCACCGAAATTCCGTGACCGCCGCCGACCGCATCAAGCTGGAACCTTCCTGGAAAGCGCGCATCGGCGATTACCTGCAGCGCGAGGAGATGACCGCCCTCGGCGCATTCCTGCGCCAGCGCAAGGCGCAGGGCGCGCGGATCTATCCGCCCGGCGCGCAGATCTTCTCCGCCTTCGACGCCACGCCGTTCGACGCGGTGAACGTGGTGATCCTCGGCCAGGACCCGTACCACGGCGCCGGTCAGGCGCACGGATTGTGCTTCTCGGTACGTCCGGGTGTGGCGGTACCACCGTCGCTGGACAACATCTTCAAGGAGATCCAGCGCGATCTGGGTATCGCCCGGCCCGACCACGGCTGCCTCACTCCCTGGGCCGAGCGCGGCGTGCTGCTGCTCAACGCGGTACTGACGGTGGAGGACGGTCGCGCAGGCGCGCATCAGGGCAAGGGCTGGGAAGGCTTTACCGATCACGTCGTCGACGTGCTCAATCGGGAGAGAAAGGGTCTGGTGTTCCTGCTTTGGGGCAGCTACGCGCAGGCCAAGGGCAAGATGATCGATCCGGCCCGCCACCGCGTACTGAAAGCACCGCATCCGTCGCCGCTCTCTGCGCATCGCGGCTTCATCGGCTGCGGGCATTTCTCCGCGACCAACGACTACCTCACCCGCCATGGGCAGGCGCCGATCGACTGGTCGCTGCCGTCGCGGGCGGCATTGACGCTCACCGACTGAAGCCTGCGGACTGAGCCGGCTGGTCTCCCGGCTTGATCGCTGATGAGAGACCTCAGGCTGAAGCTGAAGCGCACCCCACAACGTACCCCACGACTCCATGGAAACCCTCAACCGCGTCGCTTCGGCGCCGGTCCGGTGGAAGCCCGCAGAACCAGCTCGTAGGGCACCTGCACCATGCCCGCCGCCTCCGGTTCGCGGATCGACAGCAACAGCTGCTCGGCCGCGATCCGGCCCATTTCCCGGCTCGCCTGACGCACCGTCGTCAGCGCCGGCCACAGTTGCCGTGCCATCGGCAGATCGTCGAATCCGAACACCGACAGATCCTGCGGAATGCGCAGGCCGCGCTCGGCGGCCGCGTGCATCACACCGGCAGCGGTATCGTCGTTGGCGGCGAAGATCGCCGTCGGTGGCGCCTTCATCGACAGCAGCGCCTCGGCGCCCGCCACACCGGACTCGAAGGAGAACTCGCCGGGCAGCACCAGCGCCTTGTCGTACTCGATCCCGGCGGCGGCGAGCCCGTCCTTGTATCCGTTGTGGCGCCACTCGGACGCGCCGTGATCGCGATGGCCCTTGATATGCGCGATCCGGCGGTGTCCGAGCGAGACGATATGCGCCATCATTTCCCGCACCGCGCGACGCTCGTCGAGGCGCGCGCCGAGCCGCGCATTCTTTTCGCGCGGCGAGATGCTGGCATAGCGGACATTCAAGGCTTCGAGCTTTTCTAGCAGTGCGATGTCGTCGGTGAGCGGCGGCGTGAGGATCAGCCCGTCCGGCGCGTACTGCCCAACGCTGTCGGCGAGGACTTCGACATGATTGCGGTTGGTGTAGTCGAGCGGCCGCATCATCATGCTGTAGTGCGCCGCTTCGCAGGCGTCCAGCACGCCGGAAAGCACCTGCATGACATAATTGCTGGACGGATTGTCATAGACCAGCGCAAGCATGTACGAGCGGTTGCCCGCCAGGCTCCGCGCCGACAGATTCGGGCGGTAGTTGAGTTTCTTGGCGGCAATTTCGACTTTTGCGCGCGTTTCCGGCCGGACGTTGGGTTCGTTGTTGAACACCCGCGAGACGGTCTTCATGGAGACGCCGGCAATGCGTGCGACATCTTCGATCCTGGCGCCGCTACCCGTAATCTTGCCCATTCTTCACTCCAGGAAACAGCTATTCTGTCGATGTGCGGTTGGCTGAAGAATCAGCCATGCGTGGCATCTGCAGCGACCGAAGCGACATCGATAACGATCGTGACCATGCGCACCAAGAGCACTCCAGCGCTTGATTTTCGAGGCGTGCTGCAACACAACATGCTTGCCCATCGGATCATTATAGGGTCAGCCTGCGGCGCCACCGCAGCGCTATCATGTCATGTTTGACAGCGCTGACATCGCGATGCCGTTGGGCCACGCGCCGTAGCCAGTTTCCCCGGTCGGGACGGAGGTCGCGCTGAATTCACTGCTGCGGCGACGCAATGTCGATGCGCTCCGTTGTGTTCCGCCATGACGATAAAGCCCAGCATGACAATAAGGCATGGGCGCTTGCGGACCTGCCGTCAGAATCCAACGCACAGCATTAAAGAAGAACCGCATGGTTCGGTGTTTCCTGGAGGGTGGTTGCTGCCGGAAAGCCACGCCTGATCTGTTCAGTGCAAGTCCGTTGAATGTTCGATACTCGCCTGAATTTCGGTGTTTCGCACCGCGATAGGGTGTCGGGATGGGTTCCAGGCAAATGCATCGATGCGATATCGGGTTTCGCGGCTGCGCGCTTAGATCCGCTGGTCGTGCCGGTAGTTCAGGTGCCGGATTGGCCTAAGCATCTAGTGCCGACCGCGCACGGCGGACACGCTCGTATTGCCCATGATGCGGGCGTGCCGAGCGGACAATCGATGCTGCGACGCAGCATAAATCTTTGCGAAAGCACTGTTTTATCAGGCCTCGAAATACATCGGCCGGATTATTTGACAACGCTGTCAATTTGACATCCAATGCGATCCCAAGGCGCTGGCGGTTGTCCGCCGGCCGAGTGGAAATCAATTGATTTCGTGAAAACCCGGGGAGGGACGATTCATGAAGTATCCGCATCGCGCACCGAGAACCAGCGTATTGACCACGGCACTGCTGTTTGCGCTTTCAGCGCCTGTCTACGCGCAGTCGGCCAATGACAATGATGAAGACAAGGATGCATCGGCAGAAAACGCTCCGCAGGAACTCGATGCCATCAAGGTGACGGGCATCCGGCGGAGCCTGACCTCCTCAAGGGACCTCAAACGCGATGCGCAGGGCGTCGTCGACGGAATCGTCGCCGAGGATATCGGCAAGTTTCCCGATACCAACCTCGCCGAGTCGCTTCAGCGCATCACCGGCGTGTCGATCGACCGCTCGTCCGGCGAGGGCTCCAGAGTCACTGTCCGCGGTGTCGGCCCCGACTTCAATCTGGTGCTTCTGAACGGGCGGCAGATGCCGGCTTCCCGCATCGCCGATACCGAAGCATCGAACTCCAGAGCGTTCGACTTCGCGAATCTGGCGTCCGAAGCCGTTTCGGGGATCGAGGTCTACAAGACCAGCAGGGCGAGCACGCCAACCGGCGGCATCGGCGCAACCATCAATATCAAGACCGCACGTCCGCTGGACAATCCGGCCTTTCTGGCGAATATCGGCATCAAGGGCGTGACCGACACCTCCGGCGACAACTTGCCGGATTCCCTTCAGGGCGACTCGGTCACCCCCGAGGTCTCCGGAATCATCAGCGCCAAGTCCGCAGACGGCAAATTCGGTATCGCCCTGACCGCGAGCTATCAGGAGCGCGAGTTCGGCTTCAGCCAAGTGTCCGTCCCCAATGGATGGCGGCCGTTCCGTGGAGACGAAAACAACTGGGGCACGATTCCGCAACCAGGCACGCCAGGCTCTGAAAACATCACCAACCGCCCCGGCCCGAACGATATCTACTCGGTCCCGCAGAACCTCAACTACAGCGTCAACGGTTTGCAGCGCCAGCGCACGAACGGCCAGTTGACGCTGCAGTACGCGCCTACCGACAGAATCACGACAACGCTCGATTACACCTATTCCGAGAACAAGATCCAGCAACAACGCAACGAGCTGTCGGTGTGGTTCAACTTCGGGCCATCCGTCACTTCATGGACCGACGGTCCGATCGCGGCGCCGATCATCTATTCCGAAACGATTCTGCCTGCGACCAGCGACTTGTCCATGGGCGGCGCCAAAAGCGCCACCAAGAACCAGAACAAGTCGCTCGGCTTCAACACCCGGTGGAACGTCACCGATACGTTGAATCTCGAATTCGACTATCACAATTCCAGTGCCGAATCGGGTGCCGACAGTCCCTATGGCTCCAGCGGCGTGCTCGGCACCGCCGGTTTCTTCCGTGGCACAACGACCGTGGATTTCTCGAGCGACTTCCCGGTGTTGACCGTCGCTCTGCCCGCAGGCCAGTCGGCCATCGATCCCGCAGGCATGATGGTGACCGGTTCCACGTTCAGAAACAGCTACATGAAATCGGAAATCGAACAGCTGCAGGTGAAGGGCGACTTCTCGTTCAAGGACTATTCCAAACTCGATTTCGGCGTCTCCGCGACCGAGGTGAACAATCGCAGCGCGTTCTCGAACGTCCAGCTCGATACCTGGGGCGGCGCAACCAGTCCTGCGGATTACCCCGACTCGGTGTGGCGACTCGACCATATCGGAAACTACTTCGACAGCTTCAGCGGCCATAACGACCCGCGCTTCACCGATGCGTTCTTCGTATGGGACTTCGACACCGTGCGTCAACTGGCGGAAAACGCCTGGGTAGCCGCTGGCCGCAACCCGGCCGACTATCGCGCAGCGAGGGTATTCACCACGGACCGCAGAGTCGAGGAAAAATCGAAGAGCGCTTATCTGCAGTGGAGTCAGACCTGGGACTGGGCGATGCCGCTGCATTTCGCCGCCGGCGTGCGTTACGAAAAGACGGATATCACCTCATCTGCACTGGTGCCGAGCGCGACCGGTATTTCATGGGGTTCCGCGAACGAATTCAGCATCATCACCGGCGCACCGGGGTTCACGACGCTCAAAGGCAGCTACGCCTATTGGCTGCCGAATCTGGATCTGACGCTCGATCTGAACGAGACGATGAAACTGCGCGCGAGCTATGGCGAAACGATCGGCAGACCCGGCTGGGGCGATATCCAGGGCGGGCAGACACTGAACTCGCTGGTTCGCGTGGATGGAGGCACCGGTGCCCAGGGCAATCCGGATCTCGAACCGCTGCTGTCGCACAACTTCGACCTGTCCTTCGAGTGGTACTACGCCGAGTCGAGCTATCTTTCGGTGGGCTATTTCCGCAAGAACATCGACAACTACATCGGTGTAACCCAGATCCAGGCGACGCCATTCAATCTGCATACGCCGGTGGGCGGCGCCCTCTGGAACGAGGCCATCGCCAGCGGCTGCGTCACCGGCGACGTCGTCTGCATCCGCAACTTCATCTTCCGCAACCGTGGTGGATCTCCCGGTGTGACCCGAGGCCCCGACGACGCCAATGGCAACGCGACAGGCACGATCGTCGGCCAGCCGAACGATCCGATCGCGAACTTCAGGATCACCGCGCCGGCCAACCAGCAATCGGCTTCCCTGGACGGTTGGGAATTCAATGTCCAGCACGTCTTCGGCGAGAGCGGATTCGGTTTATCGGCCAATTACACCGTGGTCGACTCGGGGCTGACCTACGACAACGGCGTTATCGGCGAGCAGTTCGCGCTCGAAGGCCTCAGCGATTCGGCCAATCTGGTCGGGTTCTTCGAAAAAGGCGCATGGCAGGTGCGCGCGGCCTACAATTGGCGCGACGAATTCCTCTCCGGGCGATTCGATGGCGCAGGTCCCAATCCCAACTACGTCGAAGCCTACGGTCAGCTGGACATGAACGTCAGCTACCAGTTGAACGACAGACTGATCTTCTCGCTTGAGGGCATCAATCTCACCGACGAAACCCAGCGCATCCACGGCCGCAACAGCAATCAGCTGTTGTACGGAACGCAGACCGGACCGCGGTACATGTTCGGCATGCGCTACAAATTCTGATCCCGGTTGTGACAATATCGCCCGGGCGCCCACTGCGCCCAGGTGCAGGAAAGCCGCTGCGATCGAGCGGCTTTCTTGTCTTGTTTTCTTCTGGCTGAGGTGCCGACATTGAGTGCTGCAGTCCGGAATGTCGTTATCGTCGGCGGCGGCTCCGCCGGCTGGCTGACTGCGGCCGTGATCGCCGCCGAACACAGCGCACAGTCCGATACCGGTCTGCGGGTCACGGTCGTCGAGTCACCGGATGTCGCGCCTATCGGAGTTGGCGAGGGCACGTGGCCGACCATGCGCGACACGCTTCGCAGCATCGGTGTGTCGGAAAGCGATTTCATCCGCGAATGCGATGCATCTTTCAAGCAGGGATCGAGGTTCGACGGCTGGGTCACCGGTCATCGCGACGACCGCTACTACCATCCCTTCGTGCTCCCCCACGGTTATACCGACACCAACCTGGTCGCCGGCTGGTTGGCGCGTCATCCGCAGCAGGCGTTTGCGGGCGTCGTCAGCTTTCAGCCGCATCTGTGCGCACGTAGCCGGGCACCCAAGCAGGCATCGACGCCCGAGTACGCGGCGGTCGCCAACTACGCGTATCACCTGGATGCCGGCAAATTCGGCATGTTTCTGCGCAAGCACTGCACCGCGCGACTGGGCGTTGCGCATATCTCCGATCATGTCGTGAATGTCGTCGCCAGCGAGGACGGCGATATCGCGTCTCTGCAGCTGAAAGATCACGGTGTCCTTGCCGGAGACCTGTTCATCGACTGCACCGGCATGCAGTCGCTGTTGATCGGTAAGCATTACGGTATCGACTTCCTATCCAGGCAGAGCGTGCTGTTCAACGACAGCGCGCTGGCCGCGCAGGTGCCTTATCTCCGCGAGGACCAGGAGATCGCCTCGCAGACCAGTGCGACGGCACAGCGCAGCGGCTGGATCTGGGACATCGGTTTGCCGACCCGGCGCGGCGTCGGTTACGTGTACTCCAGCGCGCACACCACCGACGATGCCGCAGAGGTCGAACTGCGCAGCTATCTGAGCGCCGAAGGCGCGTCCGGGGATGCGCCCGGGGTACGAAAACTGTCATTCGTGCCCGGCTATCGTGCCCGCTTCTGGCATCGCAACTGCGTCGCCATCGGATTGTCCGCCGGCTTCATCGAACCGCTCGAAGCCTCCGCGATCGCACTGGTCGAACTGTCGGCCGCGATGGTGCGCGACGATATGCCCGCCACCCGTTCGGACATGGACATCGTGTCGCGGCGCTTCAACGACGCGTTCGCCTACCGCTGGGAACGCGTGATCGATTTCCTCAAGCTGCACTATGTGCTGACCCGCAGGAGCGACACCGATTTCTGGCGTGACAATGTCCGCGCCGACTCGATACCCGAGCGACTGCGGGAACAGCTGTCGTTGTGGCGGCACCGGCCGCCTTCGCGCTACGACTTGCATCGCATCGAAGAGGTCTTTCCTTCCGCCAGCTATCAGTACATTCTTTACGGCATGGGGTTTCGACCGATGCGAGAGGCCGCGATGCGGCGTTCGGACAATCCGGATGCGGCCGACGGTTTTTTCCGGGAAACGGCGCAGATGACCGGGAAAATGCTCGCCGCCCTGCCGGGCAATCGCGAATTGATCGATCATGTCAAACGCAAAGGCTTGCCGAGGATCTGATGCATGGCTAACACCGCTCTGTTGAACAACGTCGAACACAAGCATCTGCGCGTCGATACCCGGCGCATCGCCGGTCTCGGCGACGATGTGATGTTCGCGCTGACATTCCCGGCCGAATTCCGCAACGTGCAGGCGCATTATCCGATCGTATTCCGCAAGACCGCAGAAGGCGGTTTTCAGCCGATCGCGCTGTTCGGATTCAAGGACGGCCAGAATCTGTTTCTCGACGAGACCCGCTGGGACGCCGCCTACCTTCCGCTGTCGATCGAGCGTCAGCCATTCCTGATCGGCGTGGATGGCGACGAGATGATGGTCCATGTGGATCTGGACAGCCCGCGCGTCGGCACTGATGTCGGCGAAACCGTGTTTCTGGAGCATGGCGGGACCAGCGAATTGCTGGAGCACAAGAATTCCGTGCTCCTCGCGCTGTTTCAGGGTCTGCAGAGCACGCCCGCCTTCGTGACCGCACTGCTCGAACACGATCTGCTCGAATCCTTCACGCTGGACATCGAACTCGACGACGGAACCCACAGTCGGCTTGCCGGACTCTATGCGATCAACGAAGAGAAGGTCGCTGGTCTGGATGCCGCAGCGCTGGTACGGCTGCACCACGATGGCTATCTGCAGCCCATCTACATGGCGATCGCGTCGGTTTCCAATTTCCGGGCACTGATCGACAGAGTGAACCGGATCGATGCTGCCGCACGGTAAACCCATCATCGAACGCGAAGGCATCGCTGCGGACGCGCTGCCGGACGAGGCGCTGCGATCGACGCAGCCGCTGGTCTTCAGAGGGCTGGTCGCGCATTGGCCGCTGGTCCGGGCGGGATTGACATCGCCGCAGGACGGCATCGCCTACCTTCGGCGTTTTTCGCGCGATGCGAAGGTGGCTGCCCTGGTCGGCGCGCATCAGCACGGCGGGCGTCTGTTCTACAGCGAGGACATGAGCGGCTTCAACTTCCATCGCGAAGAACCGAAGCTCGATGCGATGCTCGACGCCATGCTCCGGCATCTTCACGATCCGACACCGCCGACGCTGTACATGGGCTCGACGACCGTCGATACGTTTCTGCCGGGGCTGCGCGGCGAAAACGATCTCGACCTGGGAACGCGCCAGCCGCTGTACAGCATCTGGGTGGGCAACCGCTCGCGGATCGCCGCGCATCACGATGTGCCGGACAATCTGGCCTGCGTCGCAGTCGGCCGTCGTCGTTTCACGCTTTTTCCGCCGGAACAGGTTGCCAATCTCTATGTCGGCCCGCTGGATCTGACGCCGGCGGGTCAGGCCATCAGCCTGGTGGATTTCCACGAACCGGATCTCGAGAAATTCCCGAAGTTCGCCGATGCCATGGCCCACGCGCAGGTTGCGGAACTGGGGCCTGGCGACGCGTTGTTCATCCCCAGCATGTGGTGGCATCACGTCGAGGCGCTGGACGCGTTCAATGTACTGCTCAACTACTGGTGGCGGCAGTCTCCGGCCTACATGGATACGCCGATGAATGCGCTGATGCTGGCGATCATGTGCGTTCGCGATCTGCCGGAAGCGCAGCGCTCCGCATGGCGGGAGATGTTCCGTCACTATGTGTTCGACGCCGATGAAACGACTGCGGCGCATATCGCGCAGACCGCACGCGGCGCGCTTTCGCCGATGACTGCGGATGCGGTACGGATATTGCGGGCGCAACTGTTGAAGCGACTGAATCGATGAAAGGGTTTGCGATATGAGTGATGTCAATCCCGCAGCAACCGTCGCCACACCGATCAGGCGCATCGTCATCGCCGGTGGCGGTACCGCAGGCTGGATGGCGGCGGCCGCGTTGTCCAAGACGCTGGGCAAGAATCTCGACATCACCCTGATCGAATCGGACGAAATTTCCACCGTCGGTGTGGGCGAGGCGACCATCCCGACGCTGGTGACGTTCCACCGACTGCTGGACATCAATGAGCAGGCGTTCATGGCCGCGACCCAGGCCACGTTCAAGCTGGGGATCAGTTTCGAGAACTGGCGCGATGTCGGCGAGGACTACATCCACTCCTTTGGCATCAGCGGAAAGGACCATTGGACCGCCGGATTCCAGCATTTCTGGCTGAAGGGCCGACGGCGCGGTCTCGCCGGCGACTACGGCGATTATTGTCTGGAGCTGAAGGCCGCGCAGCAGCATCGCTTCGCCCACCTGCCGCGCATCGGCATGAACTATGCGTTTCACATGGATGCCGGACTGTACGCAAAGTTCCTGCGCACATTCAGCGAGGGGTTCGGGGCGCGTCGCATCGAAGGCAAGATCGTCGAGGTGCTGGCCGATCCCGCATCGAAGCAGATCCATGCGTTGAAGCTGGACTCGGGCGACATCATCGAAGGCGATCTGTTCATCGACTGCACCGGGTTTCGCGGTCTTCTGATCGGCCAGACCTTGGGGATGGGATACGAAGACTGGTCGCAGTGGCTGCATTGCGACAGCGCCATCGCAGTGCAGACCGAATCCGTCGGCCAGGCCGTGCCCTACACGCGATCGATCGCGCGCGGGGCCGGCTGGCAGTGGCGCATCCCATTGCAGCACCGCGTCGGCAACGGCATCGTCTTCAGCAGCCGTTTCTGGGACGACGCACAGGCCGCTCAAACCCTGCGCGACAACATCGACGGCGCGATGCTGACCCAGCCGCGCACGATCCGGTTCCAGCCCGGCCAACGGCAGCGGACCTGGTGCGGAAACTGCGTCGCACTCGGTCTTGCCAGCGGCTTTCTGGAGCCGATCGAATCGACCAGCATCCATCTGATCCAGCGGGGTATCGTTCGCCTTCTGCAGATGTTTCCGGCGAACGGCATCAGTCCATCGGACATCGAGGAATACAACCGGCAGACAAGCGCGGAGATCGAGCACATCCGCGACTTCATCATTCTGCATTATCACGTCACATCCAGAGAGGACACGCCGTTCTGGAAGACCTGCCGCGAAATGGACATTCCCGTATCCTTGCGTCATCGCATCGAGCTGTTCCGCGACACCGGACGCGTATTCCGCATACCGAACGAGTTGTTCGCCGAAAACTCCTGGATCCAGGTGATGCTGGGCCAGGGAATCCTGCCGCAGCACTATCATCCGGTGGCCGATCTGATGGGCGATACGGAATTGTCGCAATTCCTCGACGGGATCCGCTCCGGAATCGACAGCACGGTCGCCAAGCTGCCGTCCCACGCGGACTACATCCGGAGTTACTGCGCTGCAGCACAGCCCGCGCCGTGATACAGCCCGCGCTGTGATACAGCACGTGCCGCGGTGATGCACTAGCCCGCAGCGCTCCTGCGCCGCACGCCATGTCGGGCGGCAAGAGCCACGCAGACCGTTTCCGCATCGCTTGCCGGGCGGGGTACTGACATCGCGTTTCGATGACCGTCCAGACGAACCGGCCGCGAATGCTGCAGGTGCAGCATGAATGATGCGAATCAAGCAATGAATGCGGTGATCGAAGCAGCAAAAAAAGGACGCTGTGGAGGGCGAAGGTGCGCGCCGCTGCGGCGAATATTGACAACGCTGTCAACTGTGTCTAGAACGGACACTGCGAGCAGGCCATCGGCCCCTCTGCAGCGTCCCACCGCTTGATCAGCCACCGACGATGATGGAGTGTGAACATGTACGAGCAGATGCATGGCAGGCAACCGAAACTCGGCCATGCCCTCTCCGGTGCGCCACGTCAGACGCATCGGCGGCGGTTACGTTTCCATCCGCTCGGTGTGGCGGCATGGCTGTTGGTCTCGACCGTCATCGCGACTGCCGGCGCGGCCTCTCCGGTATCGGAGAACCCCTCCGGAGGCGCAGCGGGATCGACGGTGCATCCCGAGCTGTGGCCTGCGGTGCAGTGGCCGCTGAAGACCGATCCGGCGATCGAAGACCGGATCCGCGCTCTGCTCGCGGCGATGACCCTGGAAGAAAAGGTCGCGCAGACGGTACAGGCCGATATCGGCAGCATCACGCCCGACGAGATGCGTCGATATCACCTGGGCTCGATCCTTGCCGGCGGAAATTCCGCGCCCGGCGGTAAACAGTACGCCGACGCAAAGTCATGGCTGGCGCTGGCCGACGCGTTCCACCGCGCATCCACCGACCGTAGCGATGGTGGCCAGGGCATCCCGGCGCTGTTCGGCATCGATGCGGTGCACGGCCACAACAACGTGATCGGCGCGACGCTGTATCCGCACAACATCGGCCTTGGCGCGGCACGCAACCCCGAGCTTGTCGGGAAGATCGCGGCAGCCACCGCAAAGGAGCTGCGCGCGACCGGAATCGATTGGACCTTCGCGCCGACATTGGCGGTACCGCGCGACGATCGCTGGGGCCGCAGTTACGAAGGCTTCTCGGAAGATCCGAGCATCGTCGCCAGCTACGCCGGGCCGATCATCGAAGGCTACCAGGGCAAGCCCGGACGCCGTGGTTTCCTCGGGTCCGACAAAGTCATGGCGACCGCGAAACATTTCCTCGGCGATGGCGGTACGGCCGACGGTCGCGACCAGGGCGATGCCCGCATCAGCGAAGCCCAACTGCGCGATATCCACGGCGCGGGCTATCCGCCGGCGATCGGGGCAGGCGCGCAGGCGGTGATGGCCTCGTTCTCTGGCTGGAATGGCGCGAAGATGCATGGCAATCGCGGACTGCTCGAGGATGTGCTGCGCGGCCGCATGCACTTCAACGGCTTCGTCGTCGGCGACTGGAACGGACACGGACAACTGCCCGGCTGCACCAACGAGCATTGCGCCGCAGCCTTCAATGCCGGCGTGGACATGTTGATGACGCCGGAGAGCTGGCGCGGCTACTACACGAACACATTGGAAGACGTGCGTGCCGGACGGATCACGATGGCGCGGCTGGACGAAGCGGTGGTGCGGATCCTGCGCGTGAAGCTGCAGATCGGCCTGTTCGATGCGGGTTTGCCTTCGCAGCGCCCGCTCGGCAAGCGGGAAGACTTGATCGGCCATCCGGAGCATCGCGCATTGGCCCGTCAGGCGGTGCGCGAATCGCTGGTGCTGCTGAAAAACAAGGGCGGCCTGCTGCCGCTGCGACCGCAGTCGCACGTGCTGGTCGCGGGCGACGGCGCCGACAGCGTGGCCAAGCAATCCGGCGGCTGGACGCTGAACTGGCAGGGCACCGGCCTGAAGCCGGAGGATTTCCCCGGCGCGACATCGATCTGGTCCGGCCTGCGCACGCAGATAGAAGCTGCCGGCGGCAGCGCCGTGCTCTCGGCGAACGGTCGCTACACGCAAAAGCCCGATGTCGCGATCGTGGTGTTCGGCGAAGATCCCTACGCAGAGTTCCTCGGCGACGTGCAGACACTCGCCTACAAGCCCGGCGACGATGCCGATCTTGCGCTGATCCAACGGCTGAAGGCCGACGGCATACCGGTGGTGTCGATCTTTCTCTCCGGCCGCCCGCTGTGGGTGAATCGCGAAATCAACGCATCCGATGCATTCGTCGCGGCGTGGCTGCCCGGTTCCGAAGGCGCGGGCATCGCCGACGTATTGCTGCGCACACCCAATGGCCGTATCGCCCATGATCTGAAGGGAACGTTATCGTTCTCTTGGCCTCGAAATGCAGTACAGACGCCGCTCAACGTTGGCGATCCCGAGTACGACCCGCAGTTTCCATTCGGTTTCGGCCTGCGGTATGCAGACGCCGGAGACCTCCCGACGCTGTCGGAAGAGTCCGGCATCACCGGTGGCCTGATACCGCACGGGCTGTATCTCGCGCGCGGTGCGGCAACGACAGGGTCGACATTGTCGCTGATCGGTGGCGGCGGGATCGCCACGCCCGTTGTCGGTTCGCTCGTCTCCAGCGCCGATGACCGTATTGCCCTGCGTCCGATCGACCATCGCGCGCAGGAGGACGCCCGACTGGTCGAATGGCGCGGCGGCAACACGGCAGCGATCGAGCTGCGTCTGCGGGACAGCCAGAATCTCGAACCCGAAGCCAAACAGGACATGCATCTGGTGATGCTGCTGCAGCTGCGCGCAGCGCCAACCGCGCCGGTGTGGCTGAGCATCGGCTGTGGCGATCGTTGCGAAAGCCGCATTCGTATCGATACCGATCTGAATGCGCTGCCCTTGCAGGAATGGCTGCGCATCGGTGTGCCTCTCAAGTGTCTTCAGACGCTGGGTGCGGACATGCGCCGGATCGATCGCCCGCTGCGAATAGAAACCACAGGGCAGCTTGCGCTCGGCCTGTCGCGGGTCGAGTTGGGCAGCAATCCGGACCGCACGTTGCAGTGCAATGCCAAGTAAGATTCCAAGCATCGAAACGCCGCACACATAGCCGCACCATCCAATCATTCGAGCCGCGCAGACGGCGAACATCCCGGGAGGGAACGTGAATCTTTCGACGATCGATAGCGTGATCGTGCTGGCCTATCTGGTCGGCATTTTCGCGCTGGCACAGTGGGTCTCCCGCGAAAAGGCAGGGCATCAGAAAGACGCGAAGGATTACTTCCTCGCCAGCAAATCGCTGCCCTGGTGGGCGATCGGGGCATCGCTGATCGCAGCCAATATCTCGGCCGAGCAGATCATCGGCATGTCCGGCTCCGGCTACGCGCTCGGCCTCGCCATCGCATCGTACGAATGGATGGCGGCGCTGACCCTGCTGATCGTCGGCAAGTTCTTCCTGCCGGTGTTCCTGCGCAACGGCATCTACACCATGCCGCAGTTCCTCGAAGAGCGTTATGGCCCGAAGATCCGCACCATCATGGCGGTGTTCTGGCTGGGCCTGTACGTGTTCGTGAACCTGACCGCGATCCTGTGGCTGGGTTCGATCGCAGTGACCCAAGTCACTGGACTGAGTCAGTTCACCGCGTTGGTGCTGCTCGGCGGCTTCGCGCTGGCATATCAGCTGTACGGCGGGTTGAAGGCAGTTGCGCTGACCGACATCGTGCAGGTCTCGCTGCTGGTGTTTGGTGGATTGTTGATCGTCGGTATATCGCTGGACCGCATCGGCGGCGATGCCGGCATGCTCGGCGGCTTCAAGACGCTGCTCGCCACGCATCCGGAACACTTCAAGATGATCCTCACGCCCGACAATCCGTTCTACAAGGATCTGCCGGGCCTCAGCGTGTTGATCGGCGGCATGTGGATCATGAATGTCAGCTACTGGGGCTTCAACCAATACATCATCCAGCGTGCGCTGGCGGCGAAAGATATCGCCGAAGCGCAGAAGGGTGTGATGTTCGCGGCCTTCCTGAAACTGCTGATGCCGGTGATCGTGGTGCTGCCGGGCATCGCCGCGCTGATGCTGGTGCCGGATCTGGACAAGCCCGACCAGGCCTACCCGAAGATGATGGCGCTGCTGCCCACCGGCGTGCTCGGTCTGGTCTTCGCGGCCCTGATCGCGGCGATCATCGCGTCGACCGCGTCGAAGATCAATTCGGTCTCCACCATCTTCACCCTCGACCTCTATAACAAGCGCGGCAAGCAGCACGACGAAGTGCACCTGGTCAAAGTCGGTCGGATCGCGGCGACGGTCTCGATCGTACTGGCGATCGTCACCGCCAAACCCCTGCTTGGCAGCTTCGATCAGGCCTTCCAGTACATCCAGGAGTACACCGGGTTTTTCACCCCCGGTATCGTGGTCATCTTCATGCTTGGTCTGTTCTGGAAGCGCGCCAACGAAGCTGGCGCGATCGCCGCTGCGGTGGGCTCATTTGCGCTGTCTATCGTACTGAAGCTGGCCTGGCCGGAATTGCCGTTCATGGATCGCGTTGGTCTGGTCTTCCTGCTGGCGCTGGCGCTGGCGGTGATCGTATCGCTGACGCTGCGCGCAAGCGCCGACCCGAACCGCATCCGCACGGACGATGTGAGCTACGCCACCAGCGGCACGTTCAACGCCGGTGCGGTCGGCGTGATCGCGATTCTGGTCGCGCTGTATGCCTCGTTCTGGTAAGCCATGCAGTGAAAGGCCGTGCAGTGGAAGGCCGTGCGGTGGAAGGCCATGTCGCCGCCGTACGCCGGCGCATGCCGCGTCGGCGTGTCGTCCTCTGCGAGTGGCCGCAACCCCCATGTTGTAATCGTATGCATGCGCCTTCGTCGTGCATCCGGATTACGCTTGGCGGTTACTCAACACGGAATCGGCTGTGACTACTTCTCCCGCCTCGCTGCTGACCATTTTCGGCGCCACCGGCGATCTCGCCCAGCGGATGCTGCTGCCCTCGCTGTACGGTCTGCAGGGCGACGGTCTGCTGCCGGTATCGATGCGTATCCTCGGCACCGCGCGTAGCGCGCTGGACGATGACGCGTTCCGCGCGTTCGTCGCCGACGCCATCGCGCGTTTCGTGCCTGAGGAACAGCGCAATGACGCGACCCTGCAGGCGCTGTTGGCGCGCGTGCACTACCAGCCGGCATCGCTCGACGACGATGCCTCGATGCAGGCGCTGGCCGAACGCATCCATAGCCTGCGCAGCGGCGATATCGTCTACCACCTCAGCACATCGCCGAAATTCTACGAACAGGCCTGCGCGGCGCTCGCCCGCCATGGCATCGCCGGCCCTGGCACCCGGGTGATGCTGGAAAAGCCGATCGGTCACGATCTGGGCGAAGCCATCGCGATCAACGACGGCGTCACCCGCAGCTTCGACGAAGACCGCGTCTACCGCGTCGATCATTACCTGGGCAAGGAAGGCGTGCAGAATCTGCTGGCGCTGCGCTTCGGCAATGCGCTGTTCGAGCCGTTGTGGAACGCGCGCCATATCGAACAGGTGCAGATCACCGTCGCCGAGACCGTTGGCGTCGAAGGCCGCGGCGACTACTACGACCACTCCGGCGCGATCCGCGACATGCTGCAGAATCATCTGCTGCAGCTGCTGTGCCTGACCGCGATGGAGCCGCCGTCGCAGTTCGAACCCACCGCAGTGCGCAACGAGAAGATCAAGGTGCTGCGTTCGCTGCGTCCCATCGGGCGCGCCGATGTCGCCGCCGAAACCGTCGCCGGCCAGTACACCGCCGGTGCGATCGCCGGCAAGGCGGTGCCGGGCTACCTCGAAGAGCTTTCCGCACAGACGCCGGGCCGCGTCAGCCGCACCGAGACCTTCGTCGCGATGCGCGCGCACATCGACAACTGGCGCTGGTCGGGCGTGCCGTTCTATCTGCGCACCGGCAAGCGCATGCCGAACCGCTGCAGCGAAATCTACCTGCAGTTCCGCGAAGTGCCGCATTCGATTTTCGCCCGCGGCGGCGCCGCCAGCCAGCCGAATGCGCTGATCATCAAGCTGCAGCCGGAAGAGCGCATCGAACTGCAGCTGATGCACAAGACCCCGGGCTTGGACCGCAACGGTTTGCGCCTCTCGCAGGTGTCGCTGGATCTGGATCTGGACGAACGTTTCGCCCACGAACGCCGTCGTCTGGCCTACGAACGCCTGTATCTGGATGCGATCGAAGGCAACGGTACGCTGTTCGTGCGTCGCGACGAAACCGAGGCGGCATGGCAGTGGGTCGACGCGATCCTCGACGGCTGGAACTTCGCGGGCGGCACGCCGAAGCCCTATGCCGCCGGTACCTGGGGGCCGAACGCGGCGGTCGCGATGACCGAACGCCACGGCCACAGCTGGCGCGAATAGGCTGACACGACATGGCCTGGATCGAACACGACTACGTCGACAGCGATGCGCTGATCGCGGCTGTGACCACGCAGCTGCGCGAGCGCTGCGCATCGGCGCTGCAACAGCGCGGCCGGGCGCTGCTCAGCCTCGCCGGTGGGCGCACGCCGCTGCCGATCTATCGCGCGCTGGCCGGCAGCGCACTGGATTGGACGCACGTGGTCGCGATGCCCGGCGACGAACGCTGCGTATCGCACACCCACGCCGCCAGCAATGTTTCCGCATTGCGCGAAGCGTTCGCGGCCGCAGATGGCCTCACCATCGAATCGCTGACCGTCGCCGACGGCGATCCGCTGTCCTCGCTTGCGCATGCGCGCGCGATGCTCGCGGCGCATACCGAGGCATTCGACGCCGTGGTGCTGGGGATGGGCGAAGACGCGCACACCGCGTCGCTGTTCCCCGGCGCCGAAGCATTGCCCGAAGCGATGTCGAAAGACACGGCCGAAGCTGCCTTCCTGCTGGTGCCGCAGCCGCTGCCGCCGGAGGCGCCGTTTCCGCGGATCACCCTCGGCCTCGCCCGTCTGCTGCGCGCGCGCAGCCTGCATCTGATCGTCACCGGGGCGCGCAAGCGCGGTGTGCTCCGCGCCGCGCAGACCGCGCTCGACCCGCTGCGCTCACCGATCTCGGCGCTGCTGCATGCGTCGGGTACGGTGGTGCATGTGCATTGGAGTCCGTGATGGGAATATTTCCCCTTGATGTGCTTGATAGCTCCAAGGGAAACCGCCCGGCTTTGCCGGGGAACTCCTCGGGTTTGACCTTTGCGGCGGCCGGCTTCGAGCCCCTCTCCCAGCGGGGTGAAACCGCACGGCTTGCGCACCATCTGTGCGCGTGCGGTAGAGCGCCTGCGCCGCTGGCGCGGGCCGGGGTGCGAAGCGGGGGTTGGGGTGAGGGTACGGCGAAGCCGCGATGGTTCGGGCTTGCGCGGTTTCGCCGTACCCTCATCCGGCGCTACGCGCCACCTTCTCCCGCTGGGAGAAGGGATATCGAGCTGTGCCGCCTTCAGGCGGCACATGGTGTTATTGGCCCCTTTGAGGGGCTCTCCTTTACAGCCCCCGGCTTTGCCGGAGGATATTTACTTCGGATTTGCTTATTTCGTCATCCCCGCGAAGGCGGGGATGACGAGCAAAAAAGATAACGCCAGACACCCACGTACATCCATCAGGCTGCGTAGATCATGAGTCTTCATCCCGTTACCGAACGCGTGACCGCACGCATCGCCGAACGCAGTCGCAAAACGCGCGGCGACTATCTCGCGCGCATCGACGCTGCACGCATCGACGCGCCCGCGCGCCGGCAGCTGAGCTGCGGCAATCTCGCCCACGGCTTCGCCGCGTCCGGCGGCGACAAGGGGATGCTGAAGAGCGGCGCCGGCGGCAACATCGGCATCGTCACCGCCTACAACGACATGCTCTCGGCGCATCAGCCGATGGAGCAGTACCCCACGCTGATCCGCATGGCCGCGCGCAACGCCGGCGGCAGCGCCCAGGTCGCGGGCGGGGTGCCGGCGATGTGCGATGGCGTCACCCAGGGCCGCATCGGCATGGAGCTGTCGCTGTTCTCGCGCGACACCATCGCGCTGGCCACGGCGGTGTCGCTGTCGCACGAGATGTTCGACGCGGCGCTGATGCTGGGCGTGTGCGACAAGATCGTGCCGGGCCTGCTGATGGGCGCGCTGAGCTTCGGCCATCTGCCGGTGATCTTCGTGCCCGCCGGGCCGATGCCCTCGGGCCTGCCGAACAAGGAAAAGGCCGCAGTGCGCCAGCGTTACGCCGAAGGCAAGGCGACGCGCGACGAACTGCTCGAAGCCGAATCCGCGTCGTACCACAGTCCCGGCACCTGCACGTTCTACGGCACCGCCAATTCCAATCAGATGCTGATGGAAGTGATGGGCCTGCACATGCCGGGCAGCGCCTTCGTCAATCCGAACACGCCGCTGCGCGATGCGCTCACAGTGGCCGCGACCGAGCAGGCGCTGCGGATCACCGCACTCGGTGACGACTACCGGCCGCTCGGCCATACCGTCGACGAGAAAGCGATCGTCAACGCGATGGTGGGCCTCGCCGCGACCGGCGGTTCCACCAATCACGCGCTGCATCTGGTCGCGATCGCGCGCGCTGCCGGTCTGATCATCGACTGGGACGATCTGGACGAACTGTCGCAGGCCACGCCGCTGCTGGCGCGCGTGTATCCGAACGGCAGTGCCGATGTGAATCACTTCCACGCCGCCGGCGGCATCGGCGTGGTGATCCGCGAACTCATCGACGCCGGCCTGATGCACGCCGACATCCTCTGCGTGCACGGCGGCGATCTGCGTCGGCAGGCGCTCGCCCCGGAACTCGACGGCACCACGCTGCGCTGGGCGCCGCCGCCGGCGCAGTCGCGCGACACCAGCATCCTGCGCGGCGTCGCCGAACCTTTCGACCGCGAGGGCGGCCTGCGCCGCCTGCAGGGCAATCTCGGCCGCGCGGTGGTGAAGATTTCGGCGGTTGCGCCCGAACACCGCGCCATCGCCGCGCCGGCGAAGATCTTCGATTCGCAGGACGCGATGCTCGATGCTTTCAAGGCCGGCGCGCTGACCGGAGATTTCGTCGCGGTGATCCGCGGCCAGGGCCCGCGCGCCAACGGCATGCCGGAGCTGCACAAGCTCACGCCCACGCTGTCGGTATTGCAGGATCGCGGCCAGCGTGTGGCGCTGCTCACCGACGGCCGCATGTCCGGCGCCTCGGGCAAGGTGCTCGCGGCGATCCACGTCACGCCCGAGGCCGCATGCGGCGGTGCGGTCGCGAAGTTGCGCGAAGGCGATCCGATCCGGATCGATGCCGAAGCCGGTACGATGCAGGCCGATGTGCCCGACGCCGAATGGGCCGCGCGCGAAGCGACTACCCTCGATCTGCGCGGCAATGCGCACGGCGTAGGCCGCGAGCTGTTCGGACTGATGCGCGCGCAGGTCGGCCCCGCCGAGCAGGGCGCCTGCAGCCTGTTCTCAAACGATGTCACGAACGATGTCACGAACGATGCGGAGCGCTGATCGATGAACGGCACCGTGAATCCCGCATCGCTCGCGCTGATCGCCGACATCGGCGGCACCAACGCGCGTTTCGCGCTGACCGATCTGTCGGCGTCTGCCGCGCAGGTGCTGGATGCGCGCAGTCTCGATGCCTCCGCGTTCGCCAGCCTGCAGCACGCGGCCGAGCACTATCTCGCCGCCGTCGGCGTGCAGCCGCGCCACGCCGCGATCGCGGTCGCCAGCCCGGTCAACGGCGAAGAGATCCGCCTCACCAATCGCGCCTGGTCGTTCACCCGCCGTGAATTGCAGGCCGCGCTCGGTCTCGACCGCCTGCACGTGCTCAACGATTTCGGCGCGGTCGCGTGGTCGGTGCCGGCGCTGGTCGACAGCGAAACCATCACCGTGCACGGCAGCGACGAGACGCCCCTGCAGGGGCCGATCAGCGTGCTCGGCCCAGGCACCGGTCTCGGCGTGGCCATGCTGGTCGGTCATGATGGGTCTGGTCGCGATGGGTTTGGTCATGGCCGCAGCTGGCATGTGATCGAGACCGAAGGCGGCCACATCAGTTTCGCGCCGCTGGGCGATGAGGAGCTCGCGATCGCGCGCTGGTTCACCGCGCGCTTCGGCCGGGTGTCGAACGAACGCCTGCTCTGCGGCAGCGGCTTGTCGCATATCGATGCGGTACTGCGCGGCGCGGTCGATCACGCCACCGGCCAGCATCAGGATCTGCGCGAACCGGCGGACATCGTCGCCGCAGCGCTGGAAGGCCACGATCTCGCTGCGCGCCGCACCCTCGCGCGCTTCTGCGCGGTGCTCGGCAGCGTCGCCGGCGACGCCGCGCTGATCCACGGCGCGCGCACGGTGATGCTGGCCGGCGGCATCGTCCCGCGCTTCGTGCCGTTCCTGCGCAGCAGCGCCTTCCGCGAGCGCTTTCTGGCCAAGGGCCGTTTTGCCGCCTATCTCGAATCGGTGACAATCCGCGTCATTACCCACAGCGGCCCCGGCCTGCTCGGCGCGGCGATGTCGCTGCGCGCCGACGCCTCGAACGAGAACAGATGATGAGTCACTCCCATACCGATCGCATGACCGCTCTCGTCGACGACATCCTGCGCCAGGCGCCGGTGGTGCCGGTACTCGCCGTCGCCGACCTCGACGATGCCGTTCCGCTTGCCGAAGCGCTGGTCGCCGCCGGTTTACCGGTGCTGGAAATCACCCTGCGCACGCCGGTCGCGCTCGACGTGATCCGACGCATGCGCGAGGTGCCCGGCGCGATCGTCGGCGCCGGCACGGTGCTGACCGCTGAAGATCTCGCTGCCGTGCAGGCCGCAGGCGCCACGTTCGCGATCTCGCCCGGCGGCACCGACGCGCTCTACGCTGCCGCATGCGGCGCTGCGGCTCTAAACAACGCGATTCCGCTGCTGCCCGGCATCGCCACCGCCAGCGAACTCATGCGCGGCCTCGAACACGGCTACAAGCGCTTCAAATTCTTTCCCGCCGAATCCAGCGGCGGCGTCGCTGCGCTCAAAGGCTTCGCCGGCCCGTTCGCGCAGGTGAAGTTCTGTCCCACCGGCGGCATCGACGCCGCGAAAGCGCCGTCGTACTTCGCGCTGCCCAACGTCCTCACTGTCGGCGGCTCCTGGATGGTGCCGAACGATGCGCTGGCGGCGAAGGACTGGGCGCGGATCGGTGAACTCGCCAAGGCCGCCGCTGCGCTGCGCGGCTGAAAGTACAGTGCGCTGGCCGACGCGTATCGGTCAGCGCACGCCGCCGCTCGACGATACCGCGAGCGATTCCGATTCGGCCCATTCGCGCAGACCGCGTTCGACCGCTTCGGCTTCGAACGCATACCAGGCGTCCAAGGCCTGTTCGCATTCCAACATGTCCTTGAACCGCGCATAGGCGCCCCGCGCTGCGAAGATCGTATACGTCTCTTCCAGCCGCGACGGCAGCGACGTCTGCACGAAACGCACCGCGAGCCGCTTGCCCAGACGCAGATCCTGCCGCGACGGCACGATCGCGTATTTCTCGACATCGTCGATATCGGACGGCAAATCCGGCTCAATCTCGCCGCCGAAGTCTTCCTCCGAGGTCATGAACATCCGCCCGGTTTCGCGGCAGACGAACGCCATATTCCCGGAAGTTGACAGATCCGACACCCAATCGAGCGCCAGGATCAGCTCGTCGAGCGCAACGGTGACCGGGGAGGCGGGCGTGGACATCGGCGAGGCATCACGGTGGCGGGACCAGATGCAGACGATAGCGGTGGACTGTGCTGGCGGCAAATCCGTCGGCCATGGACCCGAACGCCGTCCCGGCGCATCGCCGGCGATCGACACCATCGCCCGCCGAGCCGTTCCGGCGATAGACTCCACCCTTGCAAAGCGCACGAAGGACCGCATGTCTCCGGGCGGAGGGCGCACTCGCTGCGAGCCATGCCACACTCGGACCATGCACCACGGTCCGCGCGCAGCGATCGAACCGCCTGAATGACCGCAATGCCCGTTGCGACGCTATCCGGATCCACCATCGCGAAATGACGTCACTGTGGCCTTTGGAGGCCAACGCATGTCACGCAGCACCGCCGACGTATCGACGAAGTCGAACGCACCCGCCCCGGGCAACCTCCCGCTCGGCATGCGCCTTCTGGCCTTCGCAGGCGAGCAGTTGCAACAGGCGCAGTCCGATCTGGCCCGCACAGACGAGGCACTGCACGACGGCATCCATCAGGCGCGCAAATGCATCCGCCGCGCGCGGGCGACGCTCGCACTCGGCGCCCGTGTCCTGGGGCCGCACGCAGAAGCGCTGGACGACGAACTCGGTCGGCTGTGCCGCGGCCTGTCGCACCTGCGCGACGCCCAGGCGTTGATCGAAGTTCTGCAGCGGCTGGATGCGCAGGCACCGGAACCGATTCGCGCGATCCTGCCCGCTGCGGAACGACTCGCGCGGCAGCGTCGCGACGATATCCTCGAACGCGCGCTCGTTCGCGATCCCGCGTTCATGGCACGCCGCCTGCGGCTGCAGGCTGCACAGCAGCGCCTGGCGCGACTGGATTGGCGCGCAGTGGGCGAGGCCGAAGTCGCACACGCGGTCAAACGCAGCCAGCGCCGCGCCGACAAGGCGGCCAAGCGGATCAAGCGGCACCCGGACGACGATGAGGCCTGGCACGTCTATCGACGACGCTTGCGCCGCCTGCGCCAGCAGGACGGTCTGCTGGCCGATCTGCTGCCCGCCCTGCGCCTGTCGAAAAAACGCGCCCGCGATCTGACCGATGTCCTCGGCGAATCGCAGGACGACGCATTGCTGCTGCGGCATTGCCACAGACGATCGCCGTTTCCATCCGATCAACGCAAGCAGTTGCGCGCCATCGCGCGCGAGCGTTTGCGGCGGACACGCAACGCTTGACGGGTTCACGGTCGAAGGCAACCGCGATGGCCCACATCGAAGTGCGGATACAGACCCTGGATCAGCTGTTCGACAGCCTCGATCCGGCGCCGTTCCATGCCAAAGCCCTGGACCGCAACGCCGAGGCCTATCTGCTCGAAAGCGCCGCAGAGCACGGCACGCGTCAGACGCTGACCATCGAGATCCACGCACCGCCGCAACTCGCAGCGCATTTCGACGACATCGTCGCCGCCATCCACGAGCATTTCTCGCTCGCGCATCAGCAGGCCGAACGTCGTCATCGCTACCGGCGGCGCATCGGTCGCATCGCGCTGTCGGCCGGTGTCGCCACGCTGTCGATCGCACTGCTGCTGCGACGACTGGTGGAAGGCATCGGTGGACCCTTCGGCGACGTATTGGCGGAAGGCTTGCTGATCCTCGCCTGGGTCGCGCTATGGCGACCGATCGAAACCATCGGCTTCGACTCCTGGGAAAGCCGCGAACAGCGACGACTGCTGGCCATCTTGTCGCGCGTGCCGGTGCGTTTTGTGGCTGCGGATCCGGTGTCGGGTCGAGAGGGAAACACCACGATCGTCTGAATATCGCAGCGACCCGTTGCTCCAACCAGGAGAAATTCGAAAAAAACCGGCGCACGCAGGAGGGCCTTCAGGCCCGAACTCTTTCCATCAGCGCCCATCCCGTCAAAAAAAGCTCGGGGCTGAAGCCCCTCCTACACGAGCAGGCGGATCCGGTACACCTGCTGGCCTACGAAAAACACATCGAATCAGATCGGCCTGCCCAGATCGTCGGTCTTGAACGACTGGGTCTTGAACTTGTTGAGGAACGCGTAGAACTCGCCCTGCGCGGTCTCGACGATGGTACCGCCGTCCTGCCAGATCGCGTTTTCGCGATCATGCCCGCCGCCGATCGGGTCGCCCTGATTCTGGTGGATGTTGTGCACGCCCTTGCCGCTGGTGAAGGGTTCGCCGAAGACGTAAAAACGCACGCCCTGATCGATGATCGCTTCCAGATCGGTCAAGGCCTGGAAGCCGGTGCCGCTGTTCCACGGCGGGTTCCAGCGGATGAAGTCCAGGAACCGCGACAGACAGCTGTCGTAGCGCACGTTCCAGATGATGATCGGCGGATGCAGCACCGGCGAGCGGATGTAGTCGAGCGCGCCCGATGTCGCATTCGACGCCAGCGTGTGCCAGCCATTCGCCAATGCCTTGATGGCCGCGAACTCCGACGGCCGGATCTTGACGACCCGCCATTGAATGCCGTCGGGCATGTTCTTTGGATCGACATCGATCGCGCATTTGTAGACGCCGTTGGGCGCTTGCACGAACAGATTGCCGTGGTAGTAGCGCCCGAAATCGTCCGGCGGATCGCGTGCGTAACCCGACTTCGTACCGATCACCACGCCGTAGCCATTGGCCAGTCCCATCTCGCCTCTCCTTCGCGACACTCCAGACGCGCAATGTCGCACTGGACGCGTCCTCAAAGCTCAATACGGCATTTCTCAAATCGAACGGACAATCCCTACAGTCCTCCGCGTTGGTTCGACGCCGCACGAGCGGACCACGCCTGCAACAGTGGGCTGCGCGTCTGGCGGTGGATTTGCCGGCACCAGTACAGCGCGATCAGGGCGCCGACACACGCGACGCCAAGCGCGCCGGGGACGCCGACACCGGGCAGGGCGATCACCGCGAGCGCAACACCGGCAGTGGCGATCGACAATGCGATGCTGTTGCCTACGAGATAGAACCAGACCACACGCGACAGCACACCGCTTGCGCGCGTTTCCTGCGCCGCGAGCATCCTGGTCCG
Source organism: Lysobacteraceae bacterium (assembly GCA_044340325.1). Taxonomy (GTDB): domain Bacteria; phylum Pseudomonadota; class Gammaproteobacteria; order Xanthomonadales; family Xanthomonadaceae; genus Lysobacter_I. The sequence continues at coordinate 45,691 of JBIITV010000002.1, read as the reverse complement.
GATCTGCGGTAGCCAGGGGTGATCCGCTTCCAGCTTCAGGCCCTCGACGAAATAGGCTTCGAGCAATTGGTGATACACGCGGAGGTCCAGATTCCACAGCTGGGTCATGCCGATCGCACCCGCCAATCCGATCAAGGCCAGAAGCACCCCGCTGGGCAGCGGCAGTGCGCCCCAGTTCGACAGCAGATATTGAATCCCGGCGAACATCGCCAGTGTCCAGGCGGAGGCCAGGGCGCGGTACTGATGCTGCAGCTGATTGAAGTGCCGCTCGCTGCTGCCGATTTCCTGGGCGATGCTCCAGATGGTTTCGTCCGATGGACTCATGGCGTTTGGAGTCATGGCATTCTCTTCGGGTGACGCGTGCCGGAATACGATTCTGTGGTTCAGGTCCGCCCTTGTACCTCGGCGCTGGCGATCTCACTGAATACTTTCTCGGCCGATCGCTTACCGAAAGATTCCAGTTTCTTCACCATGGCTTCGGTATCTTCCATCCGCACCATCCTGGCATGCTCGAAAAACGAGCCTCGAACGGATTCCGGATTTCCACTCCATGTCGTGAGCCACAGCCACTTCCGGCGGCCGTTCGCATCCTTGAGAAGCGTCTGGCTCTTGAGATCGGCAATGGAAGCTCTCGTTGGCCCCCGATACCGATCGCCGAAGAATGGAATCAATTCTTCCAACATGAATCTTTCGAAGTCTTCTTCTTTGATGCCGCTGTGAAGGACGATGGCATCGTGACGAAATACGCTGAGCATGATGATTCTCCATGTTTGGATACACCCTGACGGCCCGATCACAGCCTGAATCCACCACGAAACGGGTACCGTAAACAGGGTGCAGGAAAACATTGCTTTCGGAAAAACAGGAGCGAATGTTTGCATCGGCCGATTCGACAGGTAAAACCCGATGCGCCGCAGACCCCCAGGCAGTCAACATGTGTGCAATAGATCCGCCAAATCGCGGCTGTACTGCTTCGACTGGCTGTAGTGCTTCGACGCTATCGGCTGGTGATCGCGACCTCGAAATATTCCGGGCACCCTGTCCAACGCAGAAGCCGCAATGACCCGGACAAGCCCGCTATGGATGCCTCCATCCGGAATGCGTTTTTCCGCACAGCGGTTGTCGAGTCAAACAGACGCGTCTTCTGTCGCGACTTCGGCGTACCGGAGGCAGCGAGGAATCGCCGAGGTGAATGGCGGATGTCCATGCCCAGGTCTTCCATGTCCAGGTCTTCCACCGCTTCATGCGGCAGGCATTTCGCTATTTCCAGATCCCAAGCGCCCGGGACGTCGCTGCGCGACGCTCCGTCAGACCGAGCTTCGCAGGCCCATTGACACGTTCGGTGATTTCTTCGACATCGCCGTTGTCCGCAAGGGGCGAGCATGCGCGGGCATCCCAGAATGCGAACGCGACCTTGGCGGCGCTGACCGGTTCGCGGGCGAGTTCGGGATGGCTTTCGAGATCCAGGCCGACGATACGACCGATGTCGCGGTAATTCGCACGGCCGGTCAACTGTTTGTAGCCCGATCCGCGATACAGGAATCCATCTCCGCTGGCTTCATTGCCGTTGCCGATACGATTGGCGTAAACGCGATTGGCGATCGCCTCCGGGCCGCGCTTGATGAGCGCGCGCGCATCCGCAGTGCCGTGCACCGCAGAAAATATGGCATCCAGACGCTGCGGATTCTTGTAGTTGAGGTTTTCGATCATGCTTTTCATCCCGCCGGTCTCGACGAAAATCTGTCCCATGAAATGGCAGAGCCGTCGCGTGGTGTTGACCGAACTGGTGATCCTTGCGGCCTCCAGTGCGGCGGCGTGGATGTCCGGTGTCTTGATACCGGGCGCGAACCTGCGAAGCCTGTCTGCTGTGATCATCGGAGATCCCTTCTGCAATTGTTCCCGGCAAGGCGAGCGTGCGCACGAAACCGCCGCATGCGTACATATGGCAACGGCTTCCTCGGCGAGAAGCGGACAATCCATCGCTCTTGCGTGTTGATGGCATGCTCACATACCGCTACAACCCGTAAGTCGGGTCGCCTTGCGCGGGTGAGGTGTCCGGATGAAACGACGCGGCCACGCGACCACTTGGCCTCGTGCTGCAAGGGAAGCCTCGCTATCTCCGTGAATCCACATGCCGATATCCCCCCTGAAAAAAGCAGGCAAGGGGATTTGCGCTTGCCGGCAAACACACCCTCACCAGCCCGAATGCGAAACGCTCCGCCTCGTCAGTCCAGATCGCTCAGCACCTCGATCCTGACGTCGAAATTGCGCTTGTCGCTGACCCACAACGCGCCGCCATCCTGACCACAGCCACTGATATGGTCGGGGAACAGCGTCTTTCCGCCCTCGCAGCTGATCTGCATCGAAAACGCGCGCTCTCCTGTCTTGGGACTGCAGACGAGATCGTTGATGGTCCCCTGCTGTTTCGCATTGATCGCCACCGAGTCCGAACTGCCGTCGATCAGACGCGTCAGCTGGATGTCCTCGCCCGCAAGCTTCAAATCGGAACAGGCGAAAAAAGCATTCGCGTCTCGCGGCTTGTCGACCACCCGGATGACGGTATCGAAGAATCGTTTTCTGCTTGAAAACGGCCCCTCTCTTTTTTTGTACAAATCGAGAACACGCTTGCCCGCATCGCTGTCGGGGGTCAGCTTCGCCACCAGAGCGACAAGGCGCCCGTCCAGCTCGCGCTCTTTCGCCTCCAGAAGTTCCGCAAGACGGCGATTCTCCATTTCCATTCGCAGGATTTTTTCGCTATCTGCACCGCGCTCATTCTTCTGCTTGTTTTCAAGAGACGATCGCTCGGCGCGAAGCTTGACGACCTCCGCCTGAAGCTCACTGACCAGATTGGGTCTGAGCTCCAGCGTCATCTGCTTGGACAAGCCGTAATTCGTCAACAGGGCCGTGCCCAACAGCATCGCCGCCGATCCCGCCAGTTTCAGTGCGCCCACCCGGAACTCGGAATTTTCCGTTCCGCCCAGATAGCGATACGTCAGCGTCGCGATCGCGATACCGAACAGGATCGAAATCAGCATCGGTGGGAATAACCGGTCCTCGACCGTCCACCAGACCACAAGGATGATTGGCGTGACCAGGGTGATCGCCATCACCACAATGATCACGATATCGTCGTACTTCGAAATCCTGCCTGGATTCTCTGTCGTCATTGGGCCCCCTTGCTGGTATCGGATTTCCGATGTGCGCTGATTGGCTCAACGCCTTCGATCGGTTGCCTGTCGTGTGCGTGTCGGCTTCGCGGGAACGCTCGGTTGGCGTGCGGTTGCAGGCGAGCTGGGCCGCTCCGTGGCCAGCTGGACGAGTGTGTTGTAGAAAACCGCATCCGGGAACGTATTGTAGGGGTTTGGCAACACGTCGGGAGTGACCCATAGGCGTCCCACATACAGCTCCTTGCTGCGCGCCACCACTGCACTGAGCTGCGAAGACGACGCACTGTGCACCACATGCCAGAACCGCGAGCGGGGGTACTTGTCTGCGAACGGCGGCAACACCCATGCCGTTGGTGTATTCAGATACGCCGTCGCATCGGTCTCGTAGCTCATGAACACATCCGCCGTCGGCATCATGCATTCTTCGAAGACCCGCCCCGGGTTGAGCACGACACGCTGATCAGCACCCTTGCTGAGAACGTGGTTGCGTATCGCGCTGTAATATTCGACGTGATCGCAGCTGTAATCGCCCTCGTCGACGAAAATACCGTTGACGCGGTATCCGATGTAATAGCGGTCGATATCGCCAAGCACCTCCGTCAAGCTGCGCAGGCCTCTTTGTGTGTAGACATAGCCCAGCACCCGGCGGCCCTGTTGTCGTGCGGTGTCGATGTATCCGACCAGCTGCGGGATAGGGGCGGCGCCTGGACCATTCGTCACGCCGACGATAAGCAGATCGAGCGTCAGCGGATCGCTGGCCAGAAGCCGTTGCCAAATCGCTGTGTCCCCATGCCAGATGTAGGCGGGAATACCCAGCTGCTGCGCGGTTGGCGACGTCTGTATCGGATAGTGGTGCAGGTATAGCCCCGAGTGCGCCTCGGCCAGAGCATTGGTTTGCAGATGGACCCTGAAGCCGGTGATGTTCGGGGATGCGGTTTCGCCGATCGCGGACCGATCGATCCGCCAGCGGACACTGCGGGCGCCAAGCTCGAACGGCACCGTTGCCAATTGCTGCCACGACCAGTTCCGGCCGGTACCGGTATAGCGATACAGGAACGCCCCCTCGACCAGAAACTCCGCACCGTTCTGGATCGTACCCACGGAAAATCCGGTCGCCGGATTGTTGTCGGTATCCAGAAAGACCCGATGGAAAAACCAATCTCTCGGTTCGAACTCGGCGTTAATCGTCAGTGTCGACGTGTCGTTGCCGCTTTCGACTTTTTCCATCACCGGCGTCGCCGGCAGGCTTCTCGACGGGAGCACGACGTTGGCTTTGCGCTGCGCATGTGCGGCATTTGCTGACAAAGCAAACCCAATCGACAATAGAATGGCTGCCAAAAATCGCTGGTGCTTGCTCGGCGTATTCGTCCTCATATTCCTCACTCCATTGGGGATAGACGGCGACTAAAGTTCAGTCACTAGTTGCTGGTACACAGAGTCCCTAGCGGACTCTGGCTTCGTAGGGTGGGTATTTTTGCCCACCATCACAATGTGTCCGCGCAATGAGTAATGACAAAGCCACCAATGAATAACAGTCGTTTTCATTCGCGTTATAGCTTCATTCGGTGGGCATAAAGCCCTCCCTACGGCTCTATCCTGAAGAAGAAGAGTTTTCAGGCAATGTTTGATCACATTTTATTTTTGCATTTATTCGATCTAGAAGATCTTGAATTGCCGAGTTATTGTCCTTCAATTCATTTTTGTTTTTGACTTTATAAGGATCAAGATAGGCGCCTGCCTCTCTGAATTTATTACTATCGAGCATCTCGCACACCACGCTGACGATGTGTCTGGTCCGGTACGCGAACAGCTTCGCTTCAAGGTCGGCCAGTTTTGTTAGTTGTTCGGAGACCTGCTTTGCGCCTTGGCTTCTCGCATTGTCGACAAGCGTATTGGCCGCTGCTTGTTGTCCGGCAGAGAATTGAACCTCTCCTTCGATCAATGCGCCGTCGACTGAGACATCTTCGTTGTCTATGTTGACAATAAACGACGGTTCATTAATCGAGAACTCATCCACGCCGTATCCGTATATCGGGCCGCGTGGAAAGAACACATAGCCATCGCGCGACTCGTTGGGAGCCAGAGTCACAATCGATGGCAGCGCAGTTGAAGCCAGATTGCCCAAGTATTGATCGATATCGCGCAGCAACAGTTTCTTCATTTCTGGCACAAATACGCCAGTACTTACCGCGACTCGCTGCGCGAAAGCCTCGCCACCAAAAGCGGATGAAATCTGTTCCATGCCTACCAATGCGCCTGCGACGACACCTAGCGACTCCAAGTACTTGAGCGCACGATTCATGGGATGGGCGCGCGTGCGTGCGGTGAGCGACAACAATACGGACTCGAACGTCATCGGTCGGTAGAAATCCTCCCAGAAATATCCATGCCTAGAAAGCTTTTCCTGCCATCGCGTATCTTGTGACGCAGCTGCAATCTTCTTGGTCAAGCCTACGCGACGGCGCATATCCAAGGCAATCGGCGATGATAGTCCGACGGTTCTCGATATCCCTTCGTCTAGCTCTTCCATGAAACATTTCGCAATGACTTCTAGCTTCCCTTTTTCCGTTGCATTACTACTGGAGAAACTAACGTCTCCTAATCTGGCATTAGTGAATATTTCATTCGCGAACTTTTCAGCCAGAATATTTTTTTCTTGCTTTAATTCATTTTCCCCAAAACATGAATTGGCTGATTTCCTAGCGATAACGATCAGATCAATCGTAAGAGGAATAGCAGATTTTCGTGTTGACCGCCTTCTTTCTATGTCTTGGGCACTACCAGAAATTTCAGGCAACACTTCATCGACAACTGTTTGCGCCAACTTCGCATCTGTCATCGAAGGCTTGTCGTCACGAATAATATTCATTCGTTCACTTTCGAGAATGGAATTCTTGATGCGATTCTCTTGGTCCTTGGTCAGCGGCGGCAGGGCTGTTTCAGGGCTCTCGCTAAGGACGTACAGGTAGTCACGAGCTTCAGATGATTCTTTTACGCCGGGGCCATCTCCAAGATCAAATTCGAGACTGTCGAAAAATCCTGCCTTTGACGTTCCATCTGTCGTTTGTGGTTCGCGATAGAATAAGGTTCGAGCACGAAGACTGGTGGTATGCACGATCAACTTGTTCTCGGTATGCCGGTTGCGCAAGTAGGCCTTGCCGACATAAAAGGAACGAGCGAAATTCGATCCGAAAGCATCTTTCGTTTCGATATCGCTCAGCATATAGACTTGTGTATGCAGATCGCCATTGAACACCTTCACAACTCTTGTTGCCATGTTGGGATTCTGTTCAAACAGTATTGTTTCTGCCCGTTCACGCGCTTTTTCATATGCTGCAATTTTGCCAGTGTCTACGTTTCCTTTGCCTCTTCTGCACTTTTCACTGCAGTTGTCAGCTGCAATTTTGTAATCAGAAAGCGCTAGCTTCAATTGATACCGGCGTTCACTTTCAAATTTACCGGCTCTTGTGTTCAGCTTTGCGATGATGGTAAAGGACTGCGTGATATCGCGTGAATCCACAACCACCCGGATAATACTGTCGCTTGTCAACGGAGGATTGGGTTTTTGGCTTTTAGCTACTTGCTGATCCTTATCTTTAATGTACAAAGAATTTCCATAAGAAACCTCCTCGAAAGTCGCTTTTGCGTTGGCAACATCAATGACCAGTTCGCCATCTTGGATGGCCTGCTTGGGATCGCCGATCAGGGTTTGATCGACCCATATGTCGAAATAATACTTACGCACGTCTGAGGTCTGATCCGTGCTGGCGGTTGGGGGCAATTCGACATCGGAACCCAAAATCTGTATGTAGGCTTCGGCACGCGTGCGTTGCGCTAACCCGATCTCGTTGTAAAGATTTGCTTTGTCTTCATTTTTTTCGGTCACGAGAACACGCGGCTGCAGACCGTCCCTCATCTGCCGAAACGCAGTGCTGCAACCGGTATTCGCAATGACGAGAGCCGCGAGCATATAGCCAATAACATACCGATTCGCTCGTTGTTTTTTTATGCATGGTGAAAGTTTTATTGGGTTATAAATGAGCATGATCGATTCCTTTCAGTATTGGATTATTGATGCTATCAACACAAATGACAGGCGAAATATTTCTGGTATTTATAATATTGCCACGCGATAAGGCCACGCCACCGCGATGGCTGTGATAGCCACAAGCTAACGGGGGGTCGAGTTAACTTCCCCTCTGTGTCTGATTTCTAAAATAAATGCTCCGCCATAAATGTTATGGTCGCGCCTATAGACTTCGCTTCGGTTTTTTGTTTAGCGTTCTTTTCAGCATCACTCCAGCATCACCTACGCCTCGGCTCACACCCCACCCCATCCCCATCTCGATCCAGACGCGGCCCATAACCTGGCTCACCGCGTTGCACCGGCGCCGCATCGGCAGCCCGCGCTTCCGCACAATTCGCAAACACACCTGATCCCCGCAACGCACGCACAGGCACAACCCGCTCTGGCGAAAAACCGTTAGCTGGTATCAATTCGCTGCGCGATGAAGACGCACCACCACGATGGCAGTCATACCCGCCATGCTTGCGGTCGTGATGACAGCCTTCTGAGTTGACTCGTCCGCCGTGGGCGGAAGCGCTACCCGCGATGCACAGTGCGATGGCGGCGGAGGCCATCGGCAATACAGCGCCGTCGGGCGAAAATTCCGATGCGTTCCCTGCGCCTGCCTTGGCCATCCTGCATTCCCCCTGTGGAATGCGCTTCGACTCCGATCCGAAGCGTGGTTCGAGTCTCGTCCTTGTTCGCTGTGTTTGTCAATCGATGGTTGGTCTGTACGGCAGGCGAACTTCGGTCTGCGCATCGGAGGCCGTAATTTTCAAAACGTGGTCAAACCCAAAGTCCAAATCGATTCATCGCATCAATGCTCAGGCTCCACCCCAAGCCACATCACCGCATAGTGCTGCGACACGCGGATACCGAGTGCGCGCCAGGTGGTGTCGCGCCAGGTGCCGCGGTTGAGGATGACGCCGTGATGCGTGGCGCTGCGCCGCCAGCAGTCCATCGCGATTTCGGGCGTCATGCGGTCCGCGTTCCAACAGACGATTTCGAAACCCTGACCTGTGTAAGCGCCGCGAGTGATCTCGCGCGGCTTGTCCCACATGCAGCGCGCCTGTGCGTGGTCGCGGGTGTAGCAGCACGCCGACCAGTGCCCGTTCGTGGACCAGCTGTGGGCGCTGCATTGACCGGCGGGTGGGTGTCGTTCGAGATCGGCGACGTGCAACTCGGCGACGGTGCTCATGCTCGGCGAAACGGGAATCGCCGGCAGGCCGTTCTGCGCGCGGTAGTCGAAGATCAGATCGGTGAGGCGGTCGGAGGGGCTCTGTGCCGGCTCGGCCGCTTCGGCCCATGACGCAAACGTCAGCCATAGCATGATGCAGCCTCGCAAACGCCGAGTCGTCATCCGGCGTCCGGTCGCGCGCGTTCGTGTTGGCTGCCTGGGCCGCATCCGCACTTCCATAGAGAATCGACTTCGACTCTACACGGCCGATGCATCTCGAAATGCGGCGGCGGTCGCGACCCGCGCTGGTGCTATCCGCGCAAAGAAAAGGCCCTTGCCGGGGGGAACCGGACAAGGGCCAAAGTGCTCGCCTGTTGAGAGCGGTCTTGCGTAAAGCGTTAGTACCGGTAGTTCACGCCGAACAGATAGGTGCGACCGTATTCGAAGTACTCGCGCGGACGGGCGTCGTTGCCGTCGAAGGACGAGCGGAAGGGCTCGTTTTCGAGGTTGTTGACCTGCAGCAGGATCGACAGGTCTTTCATCGGCCCGGACTGGAAGGTATAGCCCAGCTGCACATCGGTCACCGTCTCGCCTTCGAAGGTGCGACGGGTGCGATCGCCGCCGAAGCCCTGCACCTCACCCACGAACTGCGAGCGGTGACGCTGGCTGACGCGGGTGGAGAAGCCGAAGCGCTCGTAGTAGGCGGTGATGTTGGACACATACTTCGACAGGCCCGGCAGCGGCTCGTTCGGAGAAGTCGGGCCCAGCGGCTGAACGCTGCTGGTGGTGTCCGAGTAGTTCACCTGAACGCCGAAGCCCAGCAGCGGCTCCCACAACACATCGAGCGGAACCGACGCCGCCAACTCGTAGCCCTTGACGGTGCCACCGTTGCCGTTGACCGGACGGTTGTAGACGCCCACCGGGTTCGGCGGCGGGTTGGCGGGGTAGTCCGCCGGCCTCACCACCGTGTCGTTGATGTTGAACAGCGTGTTTTCGTTATAGATGTAGCTCTTCAGGTCCTTGTAGAAATACGCGGCACTGACGTATGCCTTGTTGCCGCCGAAGTATTTCTCGTAGGAGATGTCGTAGGCATTCGCTTCCCATGGCTTGAGCTGCGAATTTCCGCCGCTGCGCGTCCACCATGGAATCCGGTTGCCGGTCACCGGATCGATGGGATTGGGAGCGCCGGTGATCGGGTTGGTGGCACGGTTGCGGTCGACGCTGACGTTGTTATTGGCACGCAGATCGTCCATGCGCGGACGCGCAACTTGCCTGCCTGCACCCACGCGGATGAACTGATCCCACGGAAGTCCGAAGGACAGATTCAGGCTTGGGAGGAAATCCGTGTAGCTGACGCCATCCTCGACTTCCCGACCCAGCGGATTGCCTTCGAACGACTCGCTGCCTGTGGAGCTTTGATCGACGTTCACGGCCTGGATACCGATATTGCCTTTGACCGGCACCGGGCCCAGGTCGGTGTTGATATTGGCCTGGAAGAAAAAGGTCGTGACCTGTTCGTTCACTTCCCAGTTCTTGTTGGTGATATCGCTGTTGGCATTGCCGCGACGGGTGTACAGCGTGTTGTAAGCGCGCAACGCATCGTAACCGTAGATCGACGAGACGCCGTAGGCGTTGTAGGCGGAGGTGGTCGCCAGATTGGTCGGAATCGGCGCGGAAATGCCGTCCGGGCAACTCGGCGATACGCCGCCGACGCAGGCCGTGAGATCCAGGAACGCTTCGTTCGAGGCGCGGCTCTTGGTGCGGTCGGTCAGGTTGGCGCCGAACTCGACGCTGCTGAACCAACCGTCGTCGAAGGTGCGTTCGAAATCGAAGCGCAGCGAGGTCAGGCTGTCCTTGACGTCGAAATCCTTGATGTAGCCGTCCTGGCCCCAGCCGCCCGGATCACCCAGGCGCAGGATGCTCGGATCGCCATAGTCGTAGCCGAAGTCGTGATTGAAAAAGCCTTCGTTGTCGAAAGCGACCGTCAACGAATCCCGTGGCCGGGTCGGGCCGACGCCGGCGTAGGTTTCGAGAATCCGCTCTTCACGTTTCGCGTCGGAAAAGCTGATGTCCGCCGAAGCGGTCCAATGCGGGCTGAGCGTCAGTTCGTGCTTCCAGCCGATAGCGAACAGCTTGTCGTAGGTCGCATTGAAATCGTTGCGGATGACCGGGTTGATACCGGTGAACGATGCGAGGGCAGGCGTGTTGCCGACTGCAGGCGTGCCGCCGAATGCCGCCGCGAATTCCATGCCGCGTTTCTGCTCTTCGCGGTCGAACTCGGAATAGAAGACGTCAAGCACCGTACGGTAGGTGTCGTTCGGCGCGAACTCGAGCACCGCCATGAAGCCGTCGCGCTCGTTGTCGTTCTCCAGGTCGTACAGCTTGCCGCCGCCGTAGATGCCGCCGCCGTCGTAACCCCAGGTGTCGCCGAACTGCTTGCTCTGGCCGGGATTGTTGAGGTGTGCATAACCCAGCGCGATGCCGACGGTGTTGTCGGCGAACTGGTCGATGTACGAAAAGCTGTAGCGATAGCCGTTTTCTTTTTCGTCGCCGACCTTGTTCTGGTCGCCGCGCAGGTTGGCCGCGAAGGTGCGCTTGCCGTAGGCGAGCGGGCGAATGGTCTTGAGGTCGACGGTGCCGGACAGGCCCTGTCCGATCAGCTGCGCGTCGGGGGTCTTGTAGACCAGCACCTGGCTGACGAGTTCGGACGGGTACTGGTCGAACTCCACGCCGCGGTTGTTGCCCAGGCTGACCTGCTCACGACCATTCAACGTGGTGGTCGAGAAGTCGCCGGCGAAGCCGCGGATGTTCACTTCCTGCGGACGGCCGCCGAAGCGCTGCGCGGTGAGACCGGGCAGGCGTGCGAGGGAGTCGGCGATGGAGGTGTCTGGCAGTTTGCCGATGTCTTCGGCCGAGATCGCTTCGACGATCGACGTCGATGCCTGTTTGGCATCGATGGATTCCTGGATGCTGCGGCGGATACCGACGACTTCGAGGGTGTCGAGATCTTCGGCTTCGGGTTGTGTTTGGTTCTGGTCGGCCGACTGTGCATAGGCGGCATTGACCATCATCAGCGTGGCGGATGCCAACGCCATGCTCAACAGGTTTCGCTTCAAAGGCTGCATGGATTCCCCTCCACTTCAGCTGGAATTCGTTAGCAGGTCCATGCGCGAACACATGCATAAGCGATTGTGTCCCGCAGTTCCCGGCATATCCGGCGTCCAGCCTGTCCCCGGCATGCCCGGCGATGGTAGTCCGTGGCTGGGGGAGGGATAGTGCCCTGCATACGTATTCATGCAAAAACCCGGTCAAATCAGGGTCATGGAAACGTTATTGGAGTGAAACAGTGCGCACGCGCGCGGTACGCTTGGCGGTTGCTGCAGTGCAGCAAAGCGTTGAAGTCTTCAGGTGTCGAATCGTAAACACCCGCCCTGACCCCGTGCCCGCCGGCCGGCGCAGGCTGCGATCAGCCCTTCATCCACAACGCGGTAGCAAGACCGGCAAAGACCACCATGCCGACCCCGCCCGCGACGAAAACAGGCGAGTGGTGACGATGAGGCCGCGCGCGCGGCCGGATAGACCTGAAGCGACGAGCGTTTCGCTTCAGCTTTTCATCCACAACGCGGTAGCGAGACCGGCAAAGACCGCCATACCTACCCAATGGTTGTTCAAAAACGCCCGGAAGCACCATGCCGGTTCCCGGCAGCGCCCGATCGCGAACTGGTAGACCACCAGCAGCAGCGCGACGCCTAGCCCCCCCCAGTACGCTGCGCCCAGCTCGGCCTGACGGCCGATCAGCACCATGCCGGTGAAGAACAGCCCGTAGAGCACGGCCAGCGCGACCAGATCCAGATCGCCGAACAGAATGGCCGTGGACTTCGAACCGGCGCGCAAGTCGTCTTCGCGATCGACCATCGCGTACCAGGTGTCGTAACCGGTGGTCCAGAAGATGTTGGCCACGTACAGCACCCAGGCCACCGGCGGCACCTCGCCGCGCACCGCCGCGAACGCCATCGGGATGCCCCAGCCGAACGCCAGACCCAGATAGACCTGCGGCAGGTAGGTGTAGCGCTTGAGGTAAGGGTAGCTGGCGGCCAGGACCACGCCGACCGCACTCATCCATACGGTCAGACGGTTCATCGTCAGCACCAGCGCGAACGCGGCCAGCATCAGCACCGCGAACACCGCCAGCGCCTCGCGCCCGCGCAACGCGCCGGTCGCCAGCGGCCGGCCTTTGGTGCGTTCGACCAGCGGGTCGAGCCAGCGGTCGGCGTAGTCGTTGATTACACAGCCGGCCGACCGCGTCAGCCACACGCCCAGCGAGAACACGACCAGCGTCCACCACGGTGGTACGCCCTCCGCAGCCAGCCACAGCCCCCACCACGTCGGCCACAGCAGCAGCAGCCAACCGATCGGGCGGTCGCCGCGCACGAGCTTCCAATACAAGGCAAAGCGTTCGCGCCAGACGGGAATTTCAGCGGAAGGTGCGGGAATTTCGCTCATCGGATCAGGGTCGCATGGCGTCAGGCTCGCGCCTTACGCCCGAATCGGGGACAATAGGCGTCAGGCGCCTGTAGCTCAGCCGGATAGAGTAGCGGCTTCCGAAGCCGTTGGTCGGGGGTTCGAATCCCTCCAGGCGCGCCAATTCGACCAAGACAACCGCTCTCTGCGGCCACGACGACCCCTGCATTTCGCAGGGGTTTTGCGTTTTCGTACTACCTGAGTGTGTGTTGACAACCTGCCGTGTTCGTTCGCTCCAGATGTACGAGCCGACGCTGGTATTCTGATCCCATGTCGCTCCAATCGAGGGCGACCAAGCCATATGGGCGCAGGATCGATGTCGAGAGAGAGCCAAAAGGAAAAATTCGTTGCCACCCTCGAAGGCTTGGGGGGTTCGGCAGGCAACCTGAAACTGCAGGAAGCGCTGGGCTGGGCAGATTCGACATATACAAGCGTGAAGACCGCGCTGATCGAAGACGACAGGATTGTGCTTGGCCGCGGCCGTGGCGGGTCGGTCGCGCTGCAGGAGGAACGGCGCAAGCCACGCACCGCGCGCAAAGCCGCACGACGACCGCCTGCTGCGCCCGAAGGCGACACAGGCACAACGACGACCCGCGTCATTACCCTGACAGGCCCGGAACGTATCGGCGCAGCCGCCACTCGCCAGCAGCCCTCGCCAGCCCTCGCCCACGCCAATCCGGGCGAGTCCCAGCTTGGCTTCGAGGCCGATCTGTTCAAAACCGCCGACAAACTGCGCGGCACGATGGAGCCGTCGGACTACAAGCACATCGTGCTCGGCCTGATCTTCCTCAAGCACATCTCCGACAGCTTCGAGACCCGGCATGCGGAACTGCTCGCCAAGTACCCGGAAGATGCTGAAGACCCCGATCAATACGCGCAGGACAACATCTTCTGGGTGCCCAAGGAAGCGCGCTGGTCGTATCTGCAGGCCAACGCGAAACAGTCGGGCATCGGCCGTTTGATCGACGATGCCATGTTGAAGATCGAAAGCCGCAACGATTCGCTCAAAGGCGTGCTGCCGAAGGACTACGGCCGTCCTGCGCTCAATCCGGTCACGCTGGGCGAGCTGATCGACCTGATGTCCAACATCCCGCTCAAGCGCGAGAAGAACGATTCGCGCGACGTGCTCGGCCGCGTCTACGAATACTTCCTCAGCCAGTTCGCCGGCTCCGAGGGCAAGCGCGGCGGCGAGTTCTACACCCCGCGTTCGGTGGTGCGGGTAATGGTCGAAATGCTCGAGCCCTACAAAGGCCGCGTCTACGACCCCTGCTGCGGTTCTGGCGGCATGTTCGTGCAGTCCGAGAAGTTCATGGAACATCACGGCGGCCGGATCGGCGACATCGTGGTGTATGGCCAGGAGTCCAATCACACCACCTGGCGCCTTTGCCGTATGAACCTCGCGGTGCGCGGCATCGATTCGGATATCCAGTGGAACAGCGAAGGCAGCTTCCACAAGGATGCGCATCGCGACCTCAAGGCGCACTTCATCCTTGCAAATCCGCCGTTCAACATTTCCGACTGGGGCGGCGACCGCCTGCGCGACGACCCGCGCTGGGCCTACGGCGTGCCGCCTGCCGGCAATGCCAACTTTGCCTGGGTGCAGCACATCGTTCATCACCTCGCCCCCACCGGCGTGGCCGGCGTGGTGCTGGCCAACGGTTCCATGTCCTCCACCCAGAACAATGAAGGCGCGATCCGCAAGGCGCTGATCGAAGGCATCGACGGCACGCCCGGCGTGGTCGATTGCATGATCGCCCTGCCCGGCCAGTTGTTCTATTCCACCCAGATTCCCGTCTGCTTGTGGTTTCTGGCCCGCGACCGCAGCAATGGCATCGCCCGCGACGCCAAACTGCGCGACCGCCGCAACCAGATTCTGTTCATCGACGCGCGCAAGCTGGGCTTCATGGTCGATCGCACCCGCAAGGAGTTGACCGACGCCGAAATCGAGCGCATCGCCAACACCTATCACGCCTGGCGCGGCGAAGCCGATGCCGGCGATTACCAGGACATCCCCGGCTTCTGCAAATCGGCCACGCTCGACGAGGTGCGTGCGCAGGACCACGTGCTCACCCCGGGCCGCTACGTCGGCACCGAAGCGGTGGAAGAAGACGACACGCCTTTCCCCGAGCGCTTCGCCGCGCTGCGCGCCAAGCTTGAAACGCAGTTCGCCGAATCCGACCGACTGACCGCACTGATCCGCGAACGCCTAGCGGCGCTGGTGCCATGACCGCACACTTCGGCACGGGCAAGGGGGCCGACCGATGACCGCACGCAAACGCCCGCCTGCTCCGGCAAAGACGGAGGCTGTCGCTGCAGCAGTGCCCGTCACAGCACCTGTTTCTACAGCGGCGCTTGACGAGCAGGCGCTCTACACCGAGCTGCATGCGCTGATCGAACGCAGCCGGCAGCGCCTCGCCGGTGCAGTCAACGCTGAATTGACCCAGCTGTATTGGGCCATCGGTGCGCGCCTGCATCGCGACGTATTGGGCGGTGAGCGTGCGCGCTATGGCGATCAGTTGGTCGCACGCTTGGGCGCGCAGCTTGCAAACGCATTCGGTCGCGGGTTCGAGACCAAGAACCTGCGGCGGATGGTCCAGTTCGCACAGGCGTTCCCCGATACCGCGATTGTCGCGACACTGTCGCGACAATTGAGCTGGAGCCATGTGGTCAGTCTATTGCCGCTAAAAACCAGCGAAGCACAGCAGTTTTACGCCCACCGCAGCGCCGAGGAGCGCTGGAGCGTGCGCGAATTGCGTCAGCAGATCGAGCGCAAGGCCTACGAGCGCACCGCGCTGGCCGGCACGCAGGCGGCGGCGCCCGCACCGGCCCTGCCCGTGGCAGACGCGCCGCCGAACGCTGCACTTGTGTTCAAGGATCCGTATTTTCTGGAATTCCTCGGCCTGCCGCCGGGCTACGACGAATCCGATCTGGAAACCGCGATCCTGCGCCAGCTGGAAGCCTTCATCCTGGAACTGGGGCGCGGCTTTGCGTTTGTCGAACGCCAGAAACGCATGGTCATCGATGGCGATGATTTCTATCTCGACCTGCTGTTCTATCACCGCCGTCTGCGCCGCTTGGTCGCGGTGGAACTCAAACTGGGCCGCTTCAAGGCCGCGCACAAGGGCCAGATGGAGCTGTATCTGAAATGGCTGGACAAATACGAGCGCCAGCCCGGTGAAGAAGCACCGATCGGCCTGATCCTCTGCGCCGAGTCCAGCCGCGAACAGGTGGAGCTGCTGCAGATGCAGAAGGACGGCATCACCGTAGCCGAATACTGGACCGAACTGCCGCCCAAGGCGGAGCTGGAGCGGCGTTTGCATTTGGCGTTGGTGGAGGCGAAGGAGAGGATGGTAAGACGAGGGTTATTACTGGAAGACAGCGAAAATGCCTGAAAAGCATAAAGGAAGTGTTTCGAAAAGAACGATAAGGCTTGGCGATTTCTGCGAAAAAATCGGCAGTGGCGCCACGCCTCGCGGCGGGAAAGAGACATATTCAGAAACTGGGCCAGTTGCACTGATTCGAAGTCAAAATGTGTATAACGAGGGATTTACTTTTGATGGCCTTGCTCGCATATCTTGTGATCAGGCAAAAGAACTGCAAAACGTAGAGGTTAAAAAAGGCGATGTACTCTTGAATATCACTGGAGACAGCGTTGCAAGATCATGCCAAGTACATCCTGAAGCGATGCCTGCGCGGGTTAATCAACATGTGGCAATTATTCGGCCTGTCAAAACCAAGCTCGATGCGCGTTATTTAAGATTTTATTTGACGACAAAATCGATGCAGTCAGAAATGCGCGCTCTATCATCTGCGGGTGCTACGCGTAATGCATTGACAAAATCCATGATCGAGAATTTCCGTGTTCCAGAGCTGGATATAGAGGACCAAAAATCGATTGCTAGTGTGCTGGGCGCGCTTGAAGACAAAATTAGTATCTGTAGAGAAATCACAGAGACGAGCATGTCAATAGCATCGCTCATATTCAAAGACTGGTTCATCGACTTCGGCCCCACGCGCGCGAAGATGACAGGGCGGGCGCCTTATCTAGCACCAGCGGCTTGGTCTCTGTTTCCTGACAACCTTGATGACACGGGAATTCCGCTCGGCTGGAATTTGGTGCCTTTCGAAAGTTTGCTTGATTCATCGCTGGGTGGCGACTGGGGTGACGAAGAGGCCGGAGCAGAAAATTCAGAGGCTGTCTATGTAATTCGTGGCACTGACCTTCGCGACATCTCCAAGGGTGGCATTGGAAAGGTACCGCTTCGGTATACAAGCCCAAAGAAACGTGATGCCAGAAAACTCCAAGATATGGACATAGTGATCGAAGTATCTGGCGGCAGCCCAACACAACCCACGGGCCGCTCTCTTCTGATTACATCATCAATACTAGAGCGATTTGATTCCCCGGCCGTATGTGCAAGTTTTTGTCGGAGATTCAGACCCTCATCAAAATCAAATGCAATTTATGCAGCCTTGCACTTGTCTGTTCTTTATGAGTCTGGCGGCACATGGGAATATCAAAACCAGAGCACCGGTATTTCAAATTTTCAGACTACGAATTTCTTGAAGAGCGAACTTGTCGTGCAGCCCGGAATCCCAGTGCTGGATGCGTTCACAGAGATAGTCGAACCTTTGTTTCGTCGCTCATCCAGCAATGAGGTCGCTTTTCTTTCTGATCTTAGAGATGAGATTCTTCCCAAGCTAATGTCAGGCGAGTTGCAAGTAAAAGAAGCCGAAACTATCGTCAGGAAGACTGTATGAGCATCGACTGGTACCCGGGAATTCGCGCGTTCTGTACCCATTGGAGCCATGCGCCAATGCTGCAGCAGACCTTCGAAACGCTTGACCGAGAGTTCAACGACGACAACGACGCCTGCATCGATGCTGCAAAAGGATTCGTCGAATGTGCTTGTCGGCTTCTGGTTCAAGAGCTGGACGACCCATTGAACCCTATCGAAAAATGGCCCGACAATCCGCTCAAAAGCAATCCAAGCACAACCAACTACGTGACTGCAGCACTACGATTACTGGGGATTACCGAACGCCGCAATGACCCATTCAGTAGAATCGTTTCCCGGCACCATGACTTGGCTGAAGCTATCGCGAAATTCCGCGATATTTCCGGCACGATCAGTCATGGAAAAGATGGCCTGAGTCACAAACTGTCCGCTCACCACCGCCGCTCATCAGTGCTTGCGGCAGATGCACTCATCATGTTTCTGCATGAGGCATATCTGGAACGAGAGCCAGACCCGATGCGCACTTTCGAACCTTATGAGCGGTTTCAGGCTTCCAATGCTTTGATCGACGACGTCGTGACGATGAAGGCAGAACCGGACGACAACGGCTATCTGTCATCGGTGTCGATCTTTCTTCCAGAACGAGAGGAAGTGGTGTTGACCTTCGAACCATCGCGGCTGCTCTTCGGTGTTGATCGCGAAGCATACAAGTCAGTGCTCAATGCGTGCCGTGAGGCGCAAAAGAACGCGAAGACCAATCAAGAAGCCGCATGATGGCCTATCTCTCGGAATCCGCCCTCGAACAAGCCGTGCTCGATCAACTGAATGGACTGGGCTACAGCATCGCCAGCGACCGCGATATCGGCCCGGACGGCAAGGCGCCGGAGCGCGACTCCAACCGCGAGGCGGTGTTGCGCAAGCGCCTGCGCGCGGCGATCGCGCGTCTGAACCCGCATATGCCCGAGGAGGCGCAGGACGACGCGCTGCGCAAGGTGCTGGCGAGCGAGATGCCGTCGCTGACCGAGGAAAACCGCCGCCTGCATGCGCTGATGGTGGACGGCGTGGACGTGGAGTATTACGCCGAGGACGCCACCATCCGCGGCGACCGCGCGCGGCTGATCGATTTCGACGATCCGACCGAAAACGATTGGCTGGCCTGCACGCAATTCACAGTGATCGATACGGGAACGCACCGGCGCGCGGATATCGTGATCTTCGTCAACGGCCTGCCCTTGGCGGTGATCGAGCTGAAAGCACCCGGCACCGAAGCGGCGACGCCCAGCGGAGCGTTCAACCAGCTGCAGACCTACAAAGCGCAGATCCCGGCGCTGTTCCGCACCAATGTGCTGCTGGTGGCCTCGGACGGCTTGACCGCGCGGGTCGGCTCGCTCACGGCGGATCTTGAGCGCTTCATGCCCTGGCGTACCACCGATGGCCGCGAGATCGCGGCGAAGGGCGAGCCTGAACTGACGGTGCTGATCGAAGGTATATTTGAACGCCTGCGCCTGTTGACGCTGGTCCGCGATTTCACCGTCTTCGGCGAAGCCGGCGGCCACTTGGCGAAGATCATCGCCGGCTATCATCAGTTCCACGCAGTGCAGCGCGCGGTCGCATCCACGCTGCGCGCGCTGGCGCTCAATGCCACCCACGAAGACCCCGCCGACTACAACCTGCCCAGCGTCGCCACACAGCCTCGCGGCGACAAGCGCATCGGCGTGATCTGGCATACGCAGGGCTCCGGCAAGAGCCTGCTGATGGCGTTCTATGCAGGGCAATTGGTCCGTCATCCCAAGCTGCGCAACCCGACGATCGTGGTGGTGACCGACCGCAACGATCTGGACGACCAACTGTTCGGCACTTTCGCGATGTGCCGCGACCTGATCCGGCAAACGCCGATGCAGGCCGACAGCCGCGACGACCTGCAGGCCGCGCTGAGTCGGGTTTCCGGCGGCGTGATCTTCACCACGATCCAGAAATTCACACCGGCCGCAGGCGAAACCGACTACCCGATGCTGACCGACCGCAGCAATGTGGTGGTGATCGCCGATGAGGCGCACCGCAGCCAGTACGGGCTGCGCGCGAAGATCGACAAGAAAAAAGGCGATATCTCCTACGGATTCGCCAAGTATTTGCGCGATGCGCTGCCGAATGCCTCTTTCATCGGTTTCACCGGCACGCCGATTGAAGCGACCGACGTAAACACCCAGCGCGTGTTCGGCGATTACATCGATATCTACGACATCAGCCGTGCGGTGGAAGACGGCGCAACGGTGCCGATCTACTACGAAAGCCGACTCGCGCGGATCGAATTGCCGGACGCCGAAAAGCCGGTGATCGACGCGGAAATCGAAGCGTTGACCGAAGACGATGCGTTGACCGAACAGGAGCGGATCAAGCGCAAGTGGGCGAAGGTGGAGGCACTGGTCGGGGCGAAGAAACGGCTGGACATGGTGGCGGCCGATCTGGTGCAGCACTTCGAGGACCGGGTGGCCGTGTTGGATGGCAAGGCGATGGTGGTGTGCATGAGCCGCCGCATCTGCGTGGCACTGTACGAGGCGATCATCGCACTGCGCCCCGACTGGCATAGCGATGACGACAACGCCGGCAGCATCAAGGTGGTAATGACCGGCTCGGCGGCCGACCCGGCCAGCTGGCAACCACACATCGGCACCAAGGGCCGCCGCGAACGGTTGGCCAAACGTGCGAAAGACGCCAACGACCCGCTGCGCCTGGTGCTGGTGCGCGACATGTGGCTGACCGGTTTCGATGCGCCCTCCATGCACACCATGTACATCGACAAACCGATGCAGGGCCACGGCCTGATGCAGGCGATCGCACGGGTCAACCGCGTGTTTCGCGACAAACCGGCGGGACTGATCGTCGATTACATCGGCGTGGCCCAGAATCTGAAGAGCGCATTGGGGCAATACTCGGGCGCGGACCGCAAGAAGACCGGCATCGACGAGGCCGAAGCGGTCGCGCAGATGCTGGAGCGCTATGAAGTGATCACCGCCATGTTCCACGGCTTCGACTACCGCAGCGGCCTGGACGGTACGCCGCATGCGCGTCTGGTGACGTTGGCGGCGGCGATCGAGTGGATTCTGTCGCAGCAGCATCGTGCTGCGGAACGCGAGACCAGCGACGACGCCAAGCGCAAAGCGCATCGACGCTATCAGGACGCGGTGCTGGCACTCTCCACAGCCTACGCGCTTGCCGGCGCCAGCGATGAAGCGCGCGCGATTCGCGAAGAGGTTGCGTTCTTCCAGGCCGTGCGCGCCGCGCTGGCGAAGACGGGCAGCGGGACAGGCACGTCTGCGGTCGAGCGCGATTTTGCGATCCGGCAATTGCTGGACCGCGCCGTGGTGTCGACGGAGATCGTCGATATCCTGGCCGCTGCCGGCATCGAGACGCCCGATATTTCGATTCTCTCGGACCAGTTCCTGGCCGAAGTTCAGCAACTGCCGCAGAAGAATCTGGCGCTGGAGGCACTGCGGAAATTGTTGAACGACGAAATCCGCTCGCGCAGCAAGACCCATATCGTCGAAAGCAAGCGATTCTCGGAGCGTCTGGAAGCAGCCATCGCCCGGTATCACACCAACGCGATCAGCACCGTGGAAGTACTGCAGGAGCTGATCGCCATCGCCAAGGACGTAAGCGCTGCGCATCGCCGCGGCGAAGAAGAAGGCTTGTCGCAGGAAGAGGTGGCCTTCTATCTGGCGCTGGCGGAGAACGAAAGCGCAGTGCAGATCATGGGCAACGATGCGTTGAAGGTGATCGCGCACGAGCTGCTGGTGAAACTCAAAGGCAGCGTGACCGTTGATTGGTCCAAGCGCGAAAGCGCGCGGGCGCGCATGCGGGTGCTGGTGAAAAACATCCTGCGCGAACACGGCTATCCGCCCGATCTGCAAAGCGGCGCGATTCAAACCGTGCTGCAGCAGGCGGAGGCGTTGTCGGCGCAATGGGCTGTCTGAGTCGGGCACCATCATTGCTGCCGGCGATTCCACGTGGCAGGCTATGCACCTACGCTCACGCGCTATGATTTACTTTGGAAAACAGGGGAAAAAATGAAAACAAAGGACACCAAAAATTCATGATTTCCCCGCAACACAGCACGATTTTTTCCGACAGTCGCCATTGTTCGAATATCGCATCCTGGCGGACTTGCACGCTGGCAAACCCGAATGTCCAGCGAGCAATCCCGCGCACGCATCACCCCGACTTCACCATCTCCTGCTCGAACGAGATCACGATGAACTCCGCCGGATGCACGATCGCAACGTTCACGGACACCCGCATGATTCCATTGAGCAGGTCTTCCGACGTCATGGTGCTGCCCAGGCCGACACTGACCTGGAATGCGTCCGATGGCTTCGCGCCCTGCAGCCCGCCCTGCTTCCACACATCGGTCAGGAAGCTGCCGATCATGCTGTTGACCGCCGCCCAGGTATTGGCATCGTTCGGCGCGAAGACATAGGCCCGCGCCGCGAGTTTCACTGACTGCTCCAGGAACGTCATGGTCCTGCGCACGGAGACGTAACGCCAATCCTGACTGTTGCCGTCGAGCGTGCGCGCACCCCAGATCAGGATGCCCTGTCCGTTGAAGAAGCGAATCGCGTTGATCGATTTGCCGGACACCGCGTCGACGTTGAGATTCGCTTGCTGGCTGTCGGTCAGTTTGATCGGCAGACTGGCGGCGCCGACGATGCTGGTGTTCGCCGGCGCGTTCCAGACGCCTTCCAGATTGTCGTTGACTGTGTAGACCCCCGCCATGCCACCGCTGGGCGGCAGCATGTTGGCGACGCTCTGGATCTGCTCGATGATCAGGCCATAGGTCTTGCTCGCATTGAGCAGCGCAGCATGCAATTGCGATTGGGTCATCGCACCTGCGGCCGGAGGATTCTGGATGAGGTCCAGAATCTTCCGCGCGACCGGGTTGGGACTCGACGGCGAATCCAGCAATGGCGCGAGCGGCTTGGTGTCGCCTCCGAACAGATTGGTGAAATCCAGCTCGCCCGATTGGACGACGGTGGTACCGATGAACGGATAGTAGGCCACGCCGTACTTCAGGCCATTGGTTCCGGTGTTGTCGCGGAAGGTTTCGATGTCCTGCGTGTACTGGATCGGGTCCGGCTGGTTGCCGTTGATCACATCGAACAGGCACACCGTCGTCTGCAGTTCCTCGGCCTGAAGCAGCATGCTCTGCATCAGCGCGCCATTGTCCGCCACGGACAGCAGCGTGGCCTCCGGGCAGAGGTACATCGTGGGTTCCATGTCGCGCTTGAGTTGCGCCAATCCGCCCAGCAGGTCCGCCAGCTTGACATTGGGGTTCACCAGCGGCGCAGTCGCACTGTCCAGAGGTTTTCCGCTCGCCGCAGCGTATTTCCCGACGGAAACGACCCAGGCGTCGACTCCACCATTGAGGAAGAACAGGCGGATGCTGTTGTAGAGATAGTAGATCGTGTTCGGATCGGGAAGAACGGAATAGAACGTGCCATCGATCGCTAGATACGCGCCGATCCCGGGTTCTTTGTCCTGCGGTACCAGGTAATACTGCGGCGCGTATTGCCGCGCGGCATCTGCCGGCGCCGGCGGGCTCGGCAGCATGAAATACGCCTGGAATTCCGCGAACGATGTGATCTTGACCGGCTTGTTGAAGTAAGACTCGCCTTCATGGTCGGCGCGTGGCGTATAGCCGATGAAGGCCGGCACGGCCGTCGCGACCGGAACGACAGAATCTGGAAAGGCGTTGATCTCGTTGATGTACACGCCTGGGGTCGAAAAACTGGCCACGATCGGTGCCTCGCCTGATTCGGGTGAAGGGTATCAGGCACGCCGTGCCGATGTTGATCGATCAGCTTGCCATGACGGCAGCGTACGCGACAAATAGACATCAATCGTTGCTGCGCAGAGGCGCTTCCGCCCACCGCTGCCGATCCGTTCGATGGACAGCGGATCGGGGGCGAAAACCGAGACACCCGCACATCGGGTTTTTTCCGATCGTTGCCTCAGCGCTTCCCTGTCACCGCTCGCGCACCACGCACATCAAACGTCGCTGTTCTGTGTCTGGCGCGGGCGAGACAGGACGTTGCCTGTCGGTGAGGTGCTGGAGGAGATGCTTGCCTGGCGGGCCTTTGTCTACTTCGGCCCGAACAGGTTCAGTGATGGCGAATCGGCGTTGTTGCCCTTCCGCAATGTTATCGAACCTGCCTCAGTGCTTGCCGTCGAGGTCGAGCGTATAAATGACCTGCTCGGCACCGTCCGGGTCCTGGCGGACGCGGAATCCGAGCTCACGGGCGAGATCGCGCATGGCCGAATTCTCGGCCAGATCGATCGACTCCATCGTCTGCAGCCCGCGCTCCTGCGCGATAAGGATCAGATGCTTCATCAGCGCAGTACCCAGACCACGGTGCTGCCAGGCATCCGCAACCACGACCGCAGACTCGCAGCGCGCGCCGTCAAGGTCTTTGGCGTAGCGGCTGACGCCGACGATTTTTTCACCCGCTTCGTCGACGACGACAGCCACCAAAGCGACATCGTTGACGTAGTCGATATCGGTCAGCTGTTCGATGAAGGCATCGCCGGGGTGCGCGATCTGTCCGAGGAATCGATTGTGCATCGACTGGGGCGACAGCCCCACAATGAAGGCGCGTTCGGCTGCCGCATCCTGACGCCGGATCGGGCGGATGAGGACATCGCTGCCGTCGTTCAGCGTTTGCGTCCAGCGCGGGTAGTCCGGGCCGACATAACCTCTGAGTGCTTCTGACCTGATCATGGGCGGATTCCGTAAAGGTTGACAGCAGTGTCCGCGCTTCGTCGGGAATTTTATTGATGCAGCTCAAATGCCTGATGCATTCGTGCGCGGATGATCGGGACTCGGGCGCCGGCGTCGGCCCCTCGATACCGCAGTGCGCGCAGCGACGGATCTGCGGTCGATCATCGAAGCCGGGACAGTGTGCCGATACGAAGCCACCGATATGAAAGCACCGATATGAAATCGCGGACATGAAGTCGCGGACATGAAGTCGCTGAAATGAAGTCGCTGAAATGAAGCGGAAATCGCTCTTCGCCGCGCTCGGCATCGTTGCGATCGTCGCCGGAACCGCGACGCATGCAATCCACATGCGTTTCGAACACGATCTGGCCGTCGCTACCGCGCGCGCCGCGCAGGGCAGCGTGGTCGTCGCCACGCGCTGCGGTCCGATCGAATACCAGGACGCAGGTCAAGGCACGCCGCTGCTGATGATCCACGGCAGCGGCGGCGGCCACGATCAGGGCATGGACTGGGCGAGGCCGCTCACTGCGGACGGTCTCCGGGTCATCGCGATGTCGCGCTTCGGCTATCTGCGCACGCCGCGGCCCGTCGATGCGTCGCCCGAAGCGCAGGCCGATGCGCATGTCTGCCTGCTCGATGCGCTGGGCATCGGCAAAGCGGCCATCGTCGGCGTCTCCGCAGGAGGACCGTCTGCGCTGCAGACCGCGATCCGCCACCCGGACCGCGTCGCCGCGCTGGTGCTGGTGGTGCCCATCGCCTACAAGCCCGGCACGGTGACCGATTCCGCACCGCCGGTGTCCGACGACAAGGACGCGATGCTGTTGCGCCTGCTCGGCTCGGACGCCCTGTTTTGGCTCGGCCTGCACGTGGCGCGCGACCAGGTGTTCCGCCACGTGCTGGCCACGCCGCCCGAACAGATCGCGGCGGCCAGCGAACAGGAGCGCGCGCGCGTGAACGACATGGCCGACCGCATCCTGCCGGTGTCGGCCCGCGCAGCGGGGCTGCGCGACGATACGCAGCTGGGCAAGCGCCTGGGGCCGTATCCGCTGGAGCGGATCCGCGCGCCGACGCTGGTGATCAGCGCCCGCGACGACGGGTTCGGCACCTATGCCGCCGCGCAGTACACCGCCAGCCGCATCCCCGGCGCGACGTTCATCGGCTACGAGCACGGCGGCCACCTGCTGGTGGAGCACAGCGATGCGGTGCGGGTCGGGATCGTCGGGCTGCTGGCCGGGCCGCCAAAGCCCTGATGCCCGCTTTCCGGCCGCGCGTATCGTCCGGCGCCGACCGCCGGGCCGGCCCAGCCTTGAAACCGGCGCCGTCACGCCCAATCTCCGCGCCACGATCCAACGCTTCCCCAAGGACCCCCGGATGAGCACCGACACCCCCACCGCCGCCCCCGCGGTCGAAACCCACGCCTTCCAGGCCGATGTGCAGCAGGTGCTGCAGTTGGTCATCCACTCGCTGTATTCGAACAAGGACATCTTCCTCCGGGAACTGGTGTCCAACGCCTCCGACGCCTGCGAAAAGCTGCGCTTCGAGGCCATCGCCGACCCCGCGCTACTGGCCGACGGCGGCGAGCTGGCCATCGATCTGGCGGTCGACGCCGATGCGCGCACGCTGACCATCCGCGACAACGGCATCGGCATGTCGCACGACGAATTGATGCAGAACCTGGGCACGGTCGCGCATTCCGGCACCCGCCGCTTCCTCGACAGCATCGCCGCCGGACAAAAGGTGGACGCGCAGCTGATCGGCCAGTTCGGCGTCGGCTTCTACTCGGCGTTCATCGTCGCCGACAGCATCGCGGTCACCAGCCGCCGTGCCGGTCACCACGAGGCCTGGACCTGGCGTTCGGCCGGCGACGGACAGTTCAGCATCGAACCGGCGCTTGCAGACAGCCCGCGCGGCACCACACTGCAACTGCATATCCGCGAAGATGCCGGCGACTATCTGCAGAGCTGGAAACTGCGTTCGCTGGTGCG
This sequence comes from Lysobacteraceae bacterium, assembly GCA_044340325.1. Classification (GTDB taxonomy): domain Bacteria; phylum Pseudomonadota; class Gammaproteobacteria; order Xanthomonadales; family Xanthomonadaceae; genus Lysobacter_I. Next base: position 19,264 of record JBIITV010000002.1, on the reverse strand, counting down.
CATGTATTCCGACCACGTCGGTTTTCCGATCCGCATGGCGAAACCGGTGGAGAAGAAGGACGACGACGGCGCGGCCGAAGCTCCGGCGCCCGAGCTTGAAGTCATCAATCAGGCCTCCGCGCTGTGGACGCGGCCCAAGACCGAGCTGACCGACGACGAGTACAAGGCGTTCTACAAGCACGTTTCGCACGATTTCGCCGACCCGCTGGCCTGGACCCACAACCGGGTCGAAGGCAACCAGAACTTCACCTCGCTGCTGTTCCTGCCCGAACATGCGCCGTTCGATTTCCAGCACAGTCGCGACGAGCGCAAGGGCCTGAAGCTCTACATCAAGCGCATCTTCATCATGGATGCCGCCGAGCAGATGCTGCCGGCCTATCTGCGCTTCGCCAGCGGCGTGATCGATTCCGACGACCTGCCGCTCAACGTCAGCCGCGAGCTGCTGCAGGAAAGCAAGCAGGTCGATCGCATCAAGGGCGCGCTGACCAAGCGCGTGCTGGACATGATCGAGAAGATCGCGCGCGACGAGCCCGAGAAATACATCGGCTTCTGGGATGCGTTCGGCGCGACGCTGAAGGAAGGCGTGGCCGAGGATGCGAGCAATCGCGAGCGCGTGCTGAAGCTGCTGCGTTTCCCGACCACCCGCAGCGAATCCGCCGAACAGCGCGTGTCGCTGGACGACTACATCGGCCGTATGGCCGGCCTGCAGGAAGACATCTACTACCTCACCGCCGACAGCTGGAACGCGGCGCGCAACCATCCGAAACTCGAAGCGCTGAAGGCGCGCGGCATCGAAGTGCTGCTGATGCACGAACGCATCGACGACTGGATGTCCGGCTACCTGCACGAATACGCCGGCAAGACCCTGCGCAACGTCGCCAAGGGCGAGATTGACCTCGACAAGCTCGGCGACGCACCGGACAAGGCCAAGCAGGAAGAAACCGCCAAGGCCGCCGCACCGCTGGTCGAACGCATCAAGGCCGCACTCGGCGACAAGGTCAAGGACGTGCGCGTGTCCAACCGCCTGGTCGATTCCGCAGCGTGTCTGGTCGTGGACGAGTACGACATGTCGCTGCACATGCAGCGCCTGTTCAAGGCCGCCGGCCAGGCCGCACCGGCATCGCAGCCGATCCTCGAAATCAATCCGGAACACGCGCTGCTTCAGCGTTTGCAGGCTGCTCCGGATGACGATGCGCGCACCGCCGATTACGCCGAACTGCTGTTCGAACAGGCGATGCTGGCCGAAGGCGGCCAGTTGGACGATCCGACGGCGTTCATCGCGCGGATGAACCGGCTGCTGGTGGGCTGAGCCGCAGCGGAAATGGGTAGGGCGGAACCGCCGAAGGCGATTCCGCCGCTATCGGACATCGGCGGAAACCGCTGCGCGAGTTTCGCCCTGCGAGTTGCGCCTTACGGCCTTTATCCCGTCAGCATAAAAGACGATGCCGTGCGCACGAAGATCGCTTGACACTTTTTGTGGGAGCAGCGGTAGCCACGATGCCTTGGTTTTTCATAGGAGCGGCGGGAGCCGCGAAGCACTTGGATATGGCGGCTGGCTGCACAGCACCCAGCCTACGAAACCGGTGGGTTGAGCAGACAACGATGACGCCTGCCGACGAATGACCAACGACACGGGAACCCCGGTCGCGAAGCGCGCAGACTCCAGGTCTCGCTTTCCGTCCGGGTTCCCGCCGTCGCCGCGATGAAGATCTTCCGCAAAGGCATGTTCTACGGCGATGTCGCGCGACGGCGGCGCGTCGGCGCGATCGAACTCGCCGAGTTGACCCCAACCGTGCCCGAGCACGACGTCGAAACCCACAGTCACGACGATGCGCATTTCGTGCTGGTGCTGGCCGGCAGGTACGTCAGCAGCGCGCACGGCATGCCGGCGGTGTGCGCGTCGCCGGCGCTGATCTACAATCCGCCGGGCACGACCCATCGCGATTGTTTCCGGGGGCTCGACGGCCGCTTCCTGACGCTGTCGATCCCCGCCGATGCTGTCGCCGGTCGCAACCTGCCAGGACATGCGGCCCGCTCCGACACCTTGTCCGAGCGCCATGCGTTCGCATTGCGCGACGCGCTGCATATCGATGACGCCTCCTCCGCGTTGGACATCGAAACCGGCCTCGAAACGCTGCTCAACAGTCTGCAGCACCGGCAGCGGCTGCAGCGCGACGATGGCCCCGCATGGCTTGCGCGCGCACGCGACCGGCTGCGCGACGACTGCGCGCAGCCGCCGCGCATCGACGAACTCGCGCGACTCGCGGGTGTGCATCCGGTCGCGTTCGCGCGCACCTTCCGCCGTCGCTACGGACGCTCGCCGGGCGAATACCTGCGCGAATGCCGTCTGGAACGTGCCGCCGCGCTGCTGCGCGACCGCAGGCGGCCGCTGCTCGATGTCGCCGCGCTCGCCGGCTTCAGCGACCAGAGCCACTTCAGCCGCGCGTTCCGTCGACACTTCGGCTGCACGCCGTCGGACTATCGCTGTCTGCGTTGACCTCTCGCGCGGATGGTTCGATCCGTACAAATCGCCGCTGCGCTTTGCTGCTAGCGTACCGACATGCTTCCCTGGAGTTCGCCGATGCAACGTCTACTGATCGCACTGTCCTGCATCCTCGCCGCCGCCCCAGCGTTCGCGCAGAGCCCCGCCTTCGACGAGGTCACCCGTTCCGTTGCCGCCGGCGACTTCAAGCAGATCACCAGCGTGGTCGTCGCCCGCGACGGCAAGATGCTTTACGAACACTACTTCGACGACGGCGGCGCCGAGGCGCGGCGCAATAGCCGTTCCGCGACCAAGACCGTCGCCGGCATGCTGCTGGGCATCGCCATCGCAGACGGAAAGATTCCGAACGCGCAGACGCCGATGCTGCCCTACCTGCGCTACGGCGCTGCCATCGAGAACCCCGACCCGCGCAAGGCGAAGATCACGTTCGAGGATCTGGCGACGATGTCGTCGCTGCTGGAATGCCACGACGAAAACCAGTACTCGCGCGGCAACGAAGAGCGCATGTACCTGGTCGAAGACTGGGTGAAGTTCTACCTCGATCTGCCGATCCAGGGCTTTCCGGCGTGGATGCCGAAGCCTGCGGATTCGCCGTACGGCCGCAACTTCCGCTACTGCACCGCCGGCGTGACCACGCTCGGCGCCGCGATCCAGGGCGCGACCGGCGAACGCCTCGACGCCTACGCGCAGCGCACGCTGTTCGCACCGCTGGGCATCGACAAACCCGAGTGGCAGTTCTCGCCGCTGGGCGTACCGCAGGCCGGCGGCGGCCTGGGCCTGCGCAGCCGCGATCTGCTCGCGCTCGGCCAGCTCTATCTCGACGGCGGTCGCCACAATGGCAAGCAGCTCGTGCCTGCCGACTGGGTGAAGACCTCGGTCGCGCCGCATGCGCGCGTCGACGACGGCGTCGAATACGGCTACCTGTGGTGGCGCATGCAGTTCCCGGTCGCCGGCAAAGTGTGGTCGTCGTACGCGATGAACGGCAGCGGCGGCAACAGCGTGCAAGTATTTCCCGAACAGCGCGCGATCGTGGTGATCACCACCACCAACTACAACGTGCAGCAGCCGCACCGCATCACCGCGAAGCTGCTGATGGAGAAGATCCTGCCGGCGCTGTGAGTCGTGCGGGGTGGCAGCAAGCGCAGCGCAAGATCCGGAACGGCGGCAAGTGCACTGTTTTGGGCTCTGCCGAAACATCCGCTCTGCCCACGAATTCCAGCTCTTGTAGGAGCGGCGCAAGCCGCGATGCGCTTGCCTTGAAAGAACGGAAGCTTTCAACACCGAAGACCGAAAACTGCAGTCTGACCCGAATGGCACTTACTTAAGCCCCGTCATCCCCGCGTAGGCGGGGATCCAGCGCCTTTGCTTGTTGAAGTCACTGGATTCCCGCCTACGCGGGAATGACGAAAATCGGGGTGCAGCGCTTAAGTAAGTGCCATTCTTCTCTGACCCCTTTTTTTTAAATACCCGAGGGTCTACCTTCGGATCGTCACAAAATCGCGGCATAGTTGCATGTCAACTTTAGCTATGGAGGGCCGCCGTAATGAAGAACCGATCATTCTCAGCACTTTTTGCGGGATTGAGCGCCTGTGTTTCGCTCACATTCCTGACTACGCCCGTTTCAGCCGATACCATCGACGATTTCCTTGTTCAGCAAGTCTGCTTGGACACCTCGGGACGGGTCACCGCCGAGGATCCGGTGACGTGCCCCGGTTGGGCGCGGAAGCTGCAGCCAGGCGAGCGCCTTCCGTATCACAAGTGGGACCTGCCCGAGCAGTCCGTCCTTGCCCAGATCAGCGATTCATACCCTGTCGCAGATTTGTTTGGCCGGACGCGCGTCGTGTCTACATTCTTCTTCACACGCGCCGGCACTGTTCCATTCTTCGCGCCGGGCAACACCAGTGACGGAAGTTCCGCTTATGATCTGGTCATTACGGACGGTGCCTATGCATCGATTGCCGGAACCTATGATCAAGGCGCAGGCTGGCAGCCCTTTTGGCGGAACTCGCAGTGCAGCTTGGCAGACTCTTGGGTTGTTGCGCCACGCAACCGGTCGGTACCCTTCGGACAGGGCGAGACTGTCACCACGTTGACCGCAGGTTTCCCTCAATGTCCGACTGTCGATAGGTTCAGTCGGTCACTGACACGTTGGAACTACTATCCAAACTATACATATCAAAGCGGCAAGTCATTAAATACAATCAAATCTTGGCATTTCAGCCAAGGCAGTACGAACTCTGACGCTATTGAAGTCTTCATGTTCACGAAGGAATACGGAAAAACGAAGTGGGAAGCTTGGCAGAGGGCGTCAAGTACCGTCACCGGCCCCGATCCGATTTCCGTCCAACGCTGCGGTGTAGGGACAGACAACGGCGTGGCTCGGTACGGCACAACAACCTACTATCTCGCCGCTTGTCACGATTGGACGTTCATTTTCCCAGCCGATAACGGCGGATGGGACCCTGCGAACTTTCACATTGATCCGCTCTATACGAGCCAAAACTTGCTTCGAAATACGCATATGCAGTGCACGGACAGCAGTGGTCGCGCGCGCCCCTGCGGACAATCGGGCAGTTTGTGCAGAACGATCGCACCCTGGAATAGGTTGGGCGACCTGAACTGGGCGTTTAACCAGAACCCGCAGTCACCAAGAGAGAGCGCGAACTGTTCACTGCTGTTCTCGATTCCCTCGGCATTTAGCGGCCAGTCGGTCTATCAGGACACGACCCCGTCATCTCACCTCCATTACTCGTTCGGCGCGGCGCTGAGGGCTCCTTTGACAACGGGCCAAACCTATCCACTTACCCTGGTCGTCCATGAGATAAGTTCAGCCGGTACAGTCCTTGCGACCCATCCAGTGTCAGTCAACGCCGAGAAGAGTTATCGCTTTTTCAAAGGCAGTTTCACCAAACATCCTTACGCCGCATCCTTCAGGTTCGAAGTCTACGTCCAAGGCACGAATGTTGAGTATGAGATCACAGACGCTTGGATCGCGCCGCAGGTTTGAAACTACGGTGAGCCCTCCTCCCGGCGGGAAGAGGGCTCACGCCTGAGGGCACCATAAATCCTCTCGATAGCGGCCTTTTGCTTTTTTGGTGCGCCGGCCCGCTTGCGGGCTCGCCCCGGCAGGCACATGCTTCGTCGACCGTTTATCGAGGATGGGGCAACGACGATGGGCCGCACGATCCTGGGCATGCTGTCGGGCGTGGTGACGGTGATGTTCACCATCTACGCCATCGAATCCACCGGCCACCTGCTGTATCCGCCACCCGCCGGCCTGGACCTCAGCAATCACGAGCACATGCAGATGATCGTCGCCGTCGCCCCCACCGGCGCCATGGCCATGCTGGTGCTGGGCTGGGTCGCCGCCCGCATCGCCCGCCACGCGCGCGCCGCTGCGATCGCGGTTGCGCTGTTAGTGATGGCGGGGGTTGCCGGGATGATCATGATCGTTCCGGATCACCCGGGATGGGTGTCTACGCTGGGGTTGGTGCTGCCGATTCCGGTGGCGTTGGTTGCGGCGAAGTTGGCAGGATGGCGGGAGAAGACGTTGCCTAGCTGAACCCGATCAAATTTTTAACATGAGTATTAGGAGGCTAAATGGACGACAACACGATCAACCGCAGAAAATTCATTCGAGGCACCGGCATCGTTGCATCGGCCGGCGCACTCACCTTATTCACGCCGAAAACCGCGAGTGCAATGACCATCGAGATCACGCCAGGGCAGATTTCTGGTGATGCTACAGCGACGTTCCAACAGGCCCTCAATACCGTCGCTGGCAATGGTGGTGGCCGGGTCAGAGTCGTCAGCGGCGCTTACAAATTCAGCGGATCACTCACGATTCCATCCAATGTCACGCTGGAAGGAGAATTTATCGCACCAGCAGTCCCAAACGCGTCGCTGGCAAATGCGGCAACGTTGCCTGCTTCTACCTTGATGGACAACGGCTCGACTCTCATGCCAACTGGTACGGTGGCTCCGTTCATCAAACTAGCAGGCTCGAACTCAAGTGTCCGTGGATTCATCATCTACTATCCCAATCAGAGTGCAACTGCACCGTTTGCATACCCTCCGACGATCCAAGGCGGTGGCGGCGACAACTGCTCGGTCCAGGACATGATGCTCGTGAACCCTTGGTGGGGGATCGATTTTGAAACCAATACCAGCGGCCGACACTTTATCCGCGGCATCTACGGACAGCCGTTGTGGGTAGGCATTTCAGTCGACAGGTGCTATGACGTTGGCCGGATTTCTGACATCCATTTTTGGCCGTTCTGGGACGCGCATGTACGCCAAGTCAACGCGGGTCTGAACATTACAAGAACACCAACGCTGGCCTACGGCTTAGTGTTGAAGCGAAGCGACTGGCAGATCGTCCACAATTTCTTCGCGTATGGCTATCACGTGGGTATCGCACTCTATCCAAGCTCGCACTCCGATCACCCGGGTGTCGGTGCGAACGGTCAAATGAGCAACATCAATTTCGACGCATGCAATGTTGGGTTCGACATCTACGCGACTCAGAAATACGGTGTTTCGGTCTCCAACTTAAACGCGACCGCCGTGCCGACGAGCCAATACAATCAGACGGTGCGTCGTGCGATTTATGCCCACAACAGCGACAAAATCATAGGTGCTTTCAATGTTGTCAATGGTAGCTTCTGGGGCAATTTCAACCAAATCATTTCATGGGCGTCTGGAGGGCCACTGCAGATCAGCAACTCTTACTTCAACGACAGCAGTTCAGATCCGATGATCGAAATTACAGGTGGTCGGGCCATTATTGCCAACAACACATTTGCAGAACCGACTTCAAGGGTCGCTGTCAATGTCACTTCCACTGCAGACCGTATCGTGATAACCGGCAACCAACTCACCGGAAACTCGCTGACAATCAACGGGACGCCACAGTTGCGGATGGTGGCAAACAACCTTGCATAGTGAAGCACGCGACAATGCTGGAGGCGCGCACACACGCCCTACGCAACCTCTTCTATCCCCAAGTATAGGAAGTTCAAACGCCCTTTTCGAGCAGTCTGCCGGGTAGGTGTCGTGCGCACAAGGGCCAGCTTGGGCGCTGCGTGGGTGCGGATTCGGACGTCCGCGCGTCGGTTTCGGCTTTGCGCAGTCGCGCAGCGTGGCAGTGCATGGTCATTTCTCATCGATTCCCGACAGTGACGTAGCCCGGTTCTCGCCACCGGCGAGAGCCGGGAAAGACTGACCATGAACCCGAATTTTTCCGACACCTGACTCCGCGCGAAGATCGCATCTTTCTCGCATGGTGGTTTATTCACGTTATCGTGTCCCCGTGGGCGCCTATTTCTCCACGCTGACGTTGGCGGATCGTACTGCACGAACACTGGTAGAGCAGATCGACGCATAGTAATGGTCGGTACGGCAGATAAGGCGCTTTTCGTGCGGTGGTCCCGGCTCTCGCCGGTGGCGAGAACCGGGCTACGGGAATCTGGTCGTGATCGGAGGCAGCGGCGCATGACGCCTTCGGCTTATGCGCCCTACGACCGCAGCGGGGTCGGGGTTTTCGACGGTCTTCGGCTGAAATCGGTATCTCGCACACAAGGCGTGCTTGAGCACGCCTTACGCGCCTTGTGCACTGCGCCGCAACAGTCATTTCGCTTTGCTTTTCACATTCGACGGCTGCTCCCGGGGACGCTTCATTGCCGCCCGACATCGAGGTGCGTCAGATAGAGACGCAGATCGAAGTCCAGCTGGTGGTAGTCGGGCGTCATGTGCGTGCACAGCTGGTAAAACGATTTGTTGTGCTCGGCTTCTTTCATGTGCGCCAGTTCATGCACCACGATCATCTTCAGGAACTCGGCGGGCGCATCGCGGAACACGGTGGCGATGCGGATCTCGCGGCTCGCCTTGAACCTGCCGCCGTGTACCCGGGAGATCGCGGTGTGGGTGCCGAGCGCGTGCTTTATCACCTGCAGCTTGCTGTCGTAGATCACCTTGCCAAGCGGCACCGATTTCCGCAGATGCCGGTCCTTCAGCGCCTGCACGTAGTCGTACAGCTGGCCATCGTTGCGCACCGCGTGTGGCTGCCCGTACTTTTCGGCCAGCACTGCGCCCAGCCGATCCTGTTCGATCAACGCGCGCACCTTCGCCTGCAGGTGTTCCGGGTAACCGGCGAAGTACTTCAACGCTTCCATCGGAAGTGGGACGGCGGGCAGCGGGGGCGGCCGGTATGATGGGCCGGAAATCCTCGGCAGGGAACGGCGACATGGCGAAAGTGAATCCGCTTCAGGAACAACTGCTCAAGGCGGGCCTGGTCAAGCAGTCCAAAGTGGCCGCGGTGGCGCGCGAGCAGAACAAGGCGCGGCACGCCAAAGGGACGCCACAGCCCAGCGAAATCCAGTTGGAAGCGGAGCGGGCACGCGCCGAGGAGGTCGAGCGGGATCGCGCGCTCGCTGCGGAGCGCAAAGCGCAGGCGCACGCGGCTGAACTTCGCGCGCAGGCGCGGCAACTCGTAAGGTGGGTTGAAATTTCTCGTAGGGCGGGTCTTGCACCCGCCTATCGAGGCGAATCGGCTGCTTCGTATCCGCAAGGCGGACGAACTTTGCGAAGTTGCAGCATGAGAAGCGATTGTTCGCCAATTGGCGGGTGCAAGACCCGCCCTACGGATCCTGCCGATCCAGGGCTTTCCGGCGTGGATGCCGAAACCGGCGGACTCGCCCTACGGCCGCAATTTCCGCTACTGCACCGCAGGCGTGACCACGCTCGGCGCCGCCATCCAGGGCGCGGTCGGCGAACGCCTCGATGCCTACGCGCAGCGCATGCTGTTCGCACCGCTGGGCATCGACAAACCCGAATGGCAGTTCTCGCCACTGGGCGTACCGCAGGCCGGCGGCGGCCTGGGCCTGCGCAGCCGCGATCTGCTCACGCTCGGCCAGCTGTATCTCGACGGCGGTCGCCACGACGGCAAGCAGATCGTACCGGCCGACTGGGTGAAGACTTCGGTCGCGCCGCATGCGCGCGTCGACGACGGCGTCGAATACGGCTACCTGTGGTGGCGCATGCAGTTCCCGGTCGCTGGCAAGGTGTGGTCGTCGTACGCGATGAACGGCAGCGGCGGCAACAGCGTGCAGGTATTTCCCGAACAGCGCGTCGTGGTGGTGATCACCACCACCAACTACGACGTGCAGCAGCCGCACCGGATCACCGCGAAGCTGCTGATGGAGAAGATTCTGCCGGGGTTGTGAGGCGGGTGGCACAGCGCACTCAATCAACGCCATTGTTCGAACGTGCGCGACAACCGCCGTCGCTTCGACGGCGGCTGCCACAGTTCTTCAAGTCAGGCAGGAACTCGGCGGAACCACGATGATCAACGGGCTTTGATCGCGCCCTTCAAAGCAGCTTCCGCTGCCGCGCCGTCAGCGAAGACCGGATCGCCCGTGGTACCGACGTCGAACAGACAGTCCTTGAGCAGCTTCTCGTCCTTGATGCGCGCGCAGACCTGTCTGGCCAATTCCACATTCCGGGGGTCCATCGGCGGAACCTTGTCACGCGGGAACGGCTCACTGACGAAATTGTCCAGGCTCACTTCCGGGTCGTAGTCGAACAGGCTTTCCTGGGCCGCGCCGATTTCCTCCACAGGCGGCACCTCCACAGGCAGCTCCGCAGCCGCGCGTGCAGACCGGGGCTTGGTCACGCGCCATTTGTCGGAGAAGCCGGGGTTCAGCCACTCGCCTTGCGTAAGGACGCCCATGATGCCGTCGGTGGCCATCGTGTTGTAGGCGCGGACATTGAGATACCAGACGTTCCCGTAGGGCCAGAAGTGCGCGTTGGCGGTCATCTTCGTGCCGTCCGGGAAATCGACGGTGATGCCGGTGTTGCCCTGCGGCGACACCTTGCCGCCGACGCCGAGCGGGATGCCGCCCGCAGGCAACGGCGTGACGACGCCGTTGATGCGCAGCTGCAGGCCGGTCGGGTCGGGCGTCACGCCGGTGCCCGGCTGCCAGCTCAAGCGGTACTTGCCCACGCGTGCGGCGACGGCGGTGTTGACGCTGACCCAGGGCAGGCTGTCGACCGGTCGCTGCCGGGTATGGATTTCCACGCCCTGCCCGCGCAGCGCGACGAATTCGCCGCCGGTCTGGAAGTCGTAGTACAGGCCGTTGACGGTCCTGATGTGGGGGTCGCCGTCGTTGTAACCGTCGTTGAGCGACCCGTAGTGCATCAGTTCGTTCGGCGAGCCCGCACCGCGGTTGGCCACGCCCAGCCACGTCGGCGCACCGAGGCCGCCGAAGATGTTGTTGGCATTGTGCAGCGCGGCCCTGACTGCCGCAGGCGTCGCTGTCGGATAGGTCTGCAGATAGCGCGCGGCCGCGCCGGCCACGTGCGGCGCGGCCATCGACGTGCCGCTGATCGTGTTGATGGCCGTGATGCTGCCGATCCATGCGGACGTGATGTCGGTGCCGGGCGCGAACCAGTCGACGCAGGTGCCCCAGTTCGAGGCTTGCCCGGATTGCCAGATCGAGCGTGCGTCGTTGGCGTCCGTGGCCGCGACCGTGATGGCCAAAGGCGCGCGCGCTGGCGAGAAATTGCAGGCGTTGGCGTTGCTGTTGCCTGCCGCGACGACAACTGTGATGCCATTGATGTTGTGCAGGTTCGCAACCGCGTTATCGAGCGAGGTATTGCCGGGGCCGCCCAGGCTCATGTTGACGACGGCTGGCGCGACATGGTTGTTGGCGACCCAGTTCACCCCCGCGATGATCGTCGAAAAAGGCGAACCGCCGACGCAGGGGAACACGCGCACCGGATGGATGGTCACGGCCTTGGCGATGCCATATGTCGTGCCGCCGATGGTGCCGGCCACGTGGGTGCCATGGCCGTTGCAGTCGTTGACACCGCCGCCGATGAAGTCGACACCATTGCCGACGCGACCGATGAATTCGTTATGTGTGACGTTGAGGCCGGAATCGATCACGTAGGCATGAACGCCTGCTCCCGTGGTGTCGTAGGTGTACTGGGTGTTCAGCGGCAGCAGACGCCGATCGACGCGATCCAGCCCCCAGGTTGCATTGTTTTGTATGACGTCGAGTGTGGCGATGCCGTCCTCTTCCACGTAAGCCACGCGCGGGTCGGCCAATAGTGCGGCCAGGGCTTTGTCGTCGGCTTTCACCACGAAACCGCGCAGAACGCGGTCGAAGCTGCGCACCAGATTGGCGCGATGTTGCGCGGCGATCGCTTTCGCCGCCACAGGCACGCGAACCGCGCGGCTGGACTCGCCTGCCAGACTGGCAGCCTGCGGTTTGAGTACGACGATGTATTGGCCACGGATCGGTTTGTCGGTGGTGCGGAATTCGCCGGCAAACGCAGGTATGGCGGCACACAGCAGCGAGGCGCCAATCGCAATGGCGAGAGGATTGATATGAAGTTTCATATGTACGGTCCTTGTCCTTGGTGTGAAAGTAACGAAGCGGACTGACTTGTCCGTCAAAACAGATCGTGCAACGGAAAGCAAAGGCGATCCCGCGTGAGGCGACTTCCTTGCCCGACATCTCGCGATCTGTCCAATCAGCGTACGCCTGTACGATCGACTGTGCTATACATCTCAGAGGCAATAATCCAGGGCTGCGCCAACAGGACAGGGACATCAAGACAGGACATCACGACAGGACGGTGACACCCACAATTCAGGAACCCCCGACACGCCTCCCAGTTCATTTTTCGCCGATGACCGGAACTCCATTCGTGGCGTACCGCAGGTGCCATCGTTTGTTCGTCATATCGATACGCAGCAGTGCGCCCTTCAAGCCCCGTCCACCCAGGTTCGCGAATGGAATCGGTGCGAAACGGAACGTGCCATCGAGTTTCACCGGCAGATCCCCCAGCAGCGCATCGGTCTGCATGTCGGCAACCGTGGTGTTCACGCTGCCATCGACGAATCTGATCGCGGCGCCTTCACGTTGAGCACTGGACAGAGGCAGTCGCGCGGCGATTTTTTCGGGCAGATCGAGCACGCCGGGATTGCCGGTATCGATGTGGATCGGCATGGATTCGTCGCCGATGCGAAGCCTAGTTTCGATCATGCCGCGTTCGTTCAAGGGTGCCCAGCTCGACGCGTTGTCCGCGCTGTTCTGCGATACGCGAAATCTCGCGGCGGGAAAATCGAGTTCGATGGTGAGGCCCGGGAATTGATTGTTTCCGATCACCAGATGGCTGCCCGGGGGCAGCTTGGCGTCATCGATGATGACCGCATCCAGCGTTCGATAGCCCGCGACCAGTCGCATTCCGCCGATCTCGAGGCCCTCGATCGATACCACTTCCGCTTCCACCGGTGTTCCGCCGTTCGGACTGCCCACCAGCGCACGCCCGATCACCGGCAGCTTCATGTCTTCAGCCACGCTGCGCGGAATGGTGGCCCCCTGCGAACCCGTGTCGTAAGTCGCAGTCATTTTCCGGCCCTTGAATGCGGCATCGATCTGCGGTCGCCCGCTGCTCAGATCCATGGGGATATCGACATCGGCCACGACCGCCTTCGCGGGCGCTTCGGTTTGCATGGCCGAGGTCGATTGGCATGCAACGGTGAGGATGCATGCCAGAAGTACGGGTAACAAGCGCATCGAAAATTCTCCAGCTGGGGTCGGTAAGGGATTGCTGATTCGGATGTGCACGGGTGAGCGCAGGCGCGTGCTCACGTTTTGTGTGCCGTCCATCTGGAAGATCTGGTTGCCATGCGATCTATCGGCGCGCCAACACCAACCCGGTCAACGCCTGCGCGATATCCCGCGACTTCCCTCCCTGGTTGGACAGCACGATCACCACGTAGCCCGATTCCGGAAACACTTCGAACGAGGCATCGGTGCCGGGCGTTCCGCCGGTGTGGCCGTAGTGCTTTTCCTTGCCTCGGGTGACGCCGAAGCCGTAGCCGTAGGCCATGTCTTCGCTCATCCTGGCGTAGCCGCTGGTCATCTTCGCCAGCGTGTTTTTTTTCAACAGCCTGCCGTCTTCCAGCGCAGTGGCGAAGCGCAGCAAGTCGTTCGCGCTGGCATAGCCGCCGCCGGCGGGCGATCCGCGCAAGGCCATGTCCGGCATGGTGGATTTGCCCTGCGCGTCGTAGCCCAAAGCGAAACCGCTTTCGGTGTCGGTGCCCAGGTAGTGGTCGCTGTGGCGCATGCCGGCCGGGCGGTAGATGCGCTCGCGCACCAGCGCGTAGTAATCCTTGCCGCTGATGCGTTCGGCGATTAGGCCCAGCAGCACATAGCCGTTGTTGGAGTACTGGAAGCGCTTGCCGGGTTCGGCTGCAGGCGCGTCGTCGCGGAACAGTTCGCCGTACTCGGCAGCGGTGTCCAGGGTGGCGGCCTTGGCGTCATGCGTGGCGCCCCAGTACATCCCCAGGCCGGAAGTGTGGGTCAGCAGATTGTCGATGCTGACCTTGTCGCGCACATCGGTCTGCGGCCACGCGGGCAGGAACGTGCCGACCTTGTCGGCGAAGGACAGCTTGCCCTGTTCCTGCAGCTGCGCCACCAGCACGGCGGTGAACATCTTGTTGAGCGAAGCCAGATGGAAGGGCGTGTCCAGGGTATTGGCGCGGTGGCGGGCGCGGTCGGCGTCGCCATAGGCCTGCGCGAACAGCGGCTGGCCCTTGCGCGCCACGATAACGGCGCCACTGAAACCCTTGGCCTTCTGCCGATCCATCAGGCTGACGATGGCCTTCGGCAGCTCGGCTTCGGCCACGGCCGGCACGGCGTCGTCTTGCACGGTCTGGTCAGGCGCTTCAGCCTCGCCAGGCATCAGAGTGAAGCCATTGATCTTGGACTCTGGTGGCGGGCCGAGCATGACGGTGAAGCGCAGGTGCTCGCCACCGGCCTTGCGGATACCGAACTCCACGCGGTCATCCCGTGCGCGCACCGAGTGCGGCGCGGCCGTGCCGAGGTCCTCGCGCACCTGCGGCAGGAACTGCACCAGACCCTCCAATCCGCGCTGCGCGATGACCGCCTGGGTGAAGTTGTCCTGCACGAATGCCCGCTGCTCGGCCACGGGCGCGGACAGGATTTTCAGGAAGGCCTCGGCCCGCTGTTCGCCGGGATGCGCCGCGGGTTTGTCCGCAGCCAGCGCACCAAGCGCGAGCAGGGTCAGGATGCTCGATACGACGAGCCGGGCGAGTCGGTGCATGGGTTATTCCCGATGGATGACATGGGAATGGATGCACCGGGGCCGAAAAGCGTCGCAGCGAGCGGCCAATATTTGCCCCAGCCGCGATGCCGTTGCCCTTGTACGAGCGGCGCAAGCCGCGATGCCCTTGCTCTTGTAGGAGCGGCGCAAGCCGCGATGCCCTTCTCGCAGCAATCAACGCGCGCCTTCGCGCTTCGCGCGACGGATCACCCATCGCCCGACATCGACCCACACATCCGGCGCGGACCGCATCGATGTGCGTTATCAATCGAAATCCGGAGATTCATCGCTGCAGCGCACAGCAATCGCCGCGCTTTTGTGGGAGCGGCGGGAGCCGCGACAGGGGGTGGGATTGAGGTTAGGCTGGGGTGTGATGGGTTTGGTTTTTGACGGCTGCTTTCGACCCGAAGCGGATGCTGGCAAATTGAACCTGACCCCGATTTTGGTTTTGGCGATACCGCTTCGAGTCAGCGGCGCTGAGAGCAAGACCATTTGCTGTTGCGACTGACTTAGCCATCACATATGCGGCCCCTATGCGTTCGAGTGCGTTCTTAGCTCCGTCTCACGCGGCTTCTTGAGATGCGATTGTGGTTTCCATTGTCTGGATATCTGAGCGGAGTGAATCGAGATTGTTCATTCTGATCTCAAGTGTCAAGTTTTGTCTGGTGCGGTTGAAAAGAATGCACCCATTCCCGCGGCAACTAAGCCTTGAAATGGGCCAAGCCATAAATTCGACTGCTGCATGAGTTTGAGCGGCGGAACCGCTGTAAAGGGTTGGAGCAAGAAAATTAGAAGAACCGCCAAGATGTACGCGCAGGATATCCCTAGCGTTAATCGGTAAAAAAACTGATCGGCCCGAGCATTCTTTGCACCCTTCCCGAGCGCATCCATTGCCAATACTCCAATTGCAAGGGAGAGAGTTGGCACTATGGTGGGTAAAAGCCAACTCCAAACCTCTGTCGTCTTCTCCCCATACCTGTCAAATATCGCCTGAAGAAATACGACAAAAAAGATTGAGCCAGCACCAAGAAACCAAACTGTAGCTAGGCGTCGTTTGCAGCGGGGCATGGAGACATTCATCGCAGCATCCTCTGAAGTCCGGTTCCAATCATATGAATTTCCGCCGAAAACTCGCCCGGCCGCATGAGTTGCGGCTGATTCAATTCAGGTGAAATCCGAAATTCGTAAATCAACGCAGTGCAGATCGTGCCTTGCTCAATCGGTCGAATCAAGAACTCATGCGGCAATGCATTGGCGCCTTCTCGAAGCCACCGAGTTGCATCATCCCTATCGATCTGGCGATTTTCTGTGCCGAAGCGCTCGGACGTTACTACAAATACGATGACCCGATACCTTCCTGGCGGGGCCGAAAACAGAGCCTCAAGATATGAGGAAATCGAGAATGGTTTATTCGATCTGAGATCAATATCCCAGCGCAGGCGTCCTGGCTTAGGCATACCATTTGCCTGAATACTTTCGAGGCGCGTGACCAGAGCAAACCCGCCAGGGACTCCGTAGTAACTGCCTTCAAAATGTCCCGCATCGCGTAGAGAACTGCGAAGCGATTCGTCTATGTCGAATAGTGTGTCGCTCGGGTTCGGTGTCCTCTCAAGCAGCTTCCTGATTGGGATCGTAATCGAGGCCGAAGGTGAAGACGGCGGCCAAGGCAACCACCACGCAGGGCGAGACGGGAGGATTAGCGGTTCTACATCTCGGTTAGGCCAGATGCCTACATGATCTACGGGAGGAGACAACATCGGACTACCGGACTCTAACTTGAGGAAAAAAAAGGAGGCAATGAAAGAAAGCCAAACCGCACACACCGCAAAGTAGATTGTCTTGGGGTATCTTGCGACTCTCGACGACGGGAAGTAGCTTTTTAAAGCCCGATTTACTGTGAACCCAATGGCAACAGGAATTAGCAGTACTATCAGCAGGGCTACGACACCTATAAATGCTTCCCAGTTCATGAGTTGGCCTTTCGTAACGAGTTTCCTTAATCGAGGACGGTGAAGCTTTTGTGGGCTAAATTGAAACACAGAAGCGTGAAGGCCACGACAGAGTGGCCTACCAAACCTAACTGCTGTAGACCTCACACTATTCTGACCGGTGAGTTGTAGGATTTTTCCTACTCTACTCGTGATGGTTTTGGGGCAGTTTCGGGGGCAAATGTCGCCGTTGTGGAAGTGCTATGTTGTACAACGGCGTAAGAATGGCAATCCGGCCAATACGCGATTCGATTGATAACTATCTGCGTGATTTATCAGGGTCGTGAAATCGATTGATGCTAACGATCAATTTCGCGTGGCGTGAGCGCCGAGCTCGTCCGTACTCTTGGCTTGTCCGGCAACACCGGAATTTATCGACGCCTCCACACGCGCGAGTGAGTCCGGGTTATGTCATGCCAAGCGTGCGCGCACGGGCGCGAACAACTCCGGCGGCCTGCCCATTCGGGCAAATCACGCCGTGAGACGGGGACACCCACAATTCGAATACTCCCGAGCATGATGGAACCGTGGGTGTTCCTTCCCCGCCTTTCCAGCCGCGAAGCGACTCAGCGCGGCGGTTCGGGACGCACAGCATCCGAAGCCGGTTTCTCGCCATCCAGCGCCCTGTAGACATCCGGATCGGCGCCGTCGGGGCGAGGCGCATTATCTTCCGGAAGCGGCGACACCGGCGGCGGACCGTGTTCGGCCTCATCGGCGAGCGTGGCCAGCATCGCCTGGTATTCGACCGAATCGCGCAGCGCATCGCGGACGAAATCGGCCAGCAGCGCGTCGTCTCCGGGCGCCAGATGCAAGGCCGTGGGAATCGACTGCAGTTTCGCGCGCAGCGCGGGGTCGGCGACCTTGTCGAATCCGATTTCGATCAGGAACACCTTCGGTGTCGGCGTCGCGAACACGCCGCTGCGCACCGCTTCCGGATCGTTCGCGATCTGCCGCTGCCAGTCGGCGGCGCGTTGACGCAACAGTGCGGCCAGCGCCTGCGAATCCATGCGCATATTGCCGTTGATCGCGGCGTTGATCGTGCGTAACAGCCCGGGCACGCGCGGCTCGCCGTCGTGCGGGTCGCGCGGATCGCTTTCCACGTTGAGCACGACGATGGCGTAATGGCGGATGCCGCGAAATCCGAAACGGCGCATGGTCTTGACCAGACCGTCGTAGCGGCCGATCGCCTGCAGCGGCCCGGAGATGCCGAGATTGTCCACCACGCCGCCGTCGATCAGATGCCGGTAGCGGCGCGGTTGGTCATCGCCTGGACACTGGCCGTAATCGCCGTAGTCGGCCACGTTGATCGGACTGAACACACCGGGCACCGCTGCCGAGGCCGCGACCGCGCGTGCGATCGGCACCGGCCCGAGTTCGCTGCACAGATCGTCGAAACTGTCCTGGGTGAATTCGATGCGCTTGCCGTCGATCATGTCGGTAGCGCCGATGCGGATGAATGGCCGCCGCCGCGGCAGATCGTCGAAGGTCTTGCCGTCGAACAGGGCGCGATCGAAATAGTCGGCCAGATAATCGCTGCGGCCGTAGTACATGCTGGACAGCGCCCAGGCGCGGCGGGGATTGAAGACGCCGCCGAGGATCTCGCCCTGCAGATCGCGCTGCAGCACCCGCGGCGCGTAGTCCTCGAACAGGCGGTCGCGATGCAGCGCGTAGTAGGCGGCGGTGATGCTGCCGCCGGACACCGAAGAAATGAAATCCACTTCCTGTAGCAGCGTGCCGTCGCGACCGTCGATGCGCACCGGCTGGCGCCGCAGCGCATCCAGCAGATGATAGGACGCCGCCGCAGAACGCATGCCGCCGCCGGAAAACGTCAGGCTCAGCAGCAGCGCGTCGGAATTGTCGCCGCGCGCCAGATTCGCGACGCGGTACTGCGCGCTGCGGTCGGCCGTGGACGCGGCCGGTGGATTGCGCGCCGGCTGCAGGGTGGAACAGCCGGCGAGCAGCAGCGTCGCCAAGGCTGTCGCAGGACGGATCACTGTCCGGATCGTGGGAGAGTCGTGCATCGCCTGGTCCGTATTGCCTGGTGCGTGACGCCTTGTTTTCGTCGCGAATACGCTAGCACAGCCTTGCAGCCGGCCGTGCGACGGATCAGGCACCGATCAGGCGCTGCCAGAGCCAGCCTGTGGCCACCATCGCGATGCCCAGCGACAGCAGCGGCATGGCCCTGTGCGAATACCATCGCTTGCCGCGCAGCAGAAACAGCAGCGGCAAGACCAGGCACACCACCGCGAGCTGGCCGAATTCGACGCCGAGGTTGAAACCGAACAGCGACAACAGCCGGCCCGTCTGCGGCAATCCGAGTTCGCTCAGGGCACCGGCAAAACCGAAGCCGTGGATCAAGCCGAAACCGAAGCTCATCGCCCACAGTCGACCGGTCACCCATGGCCAGACATTGTTCAACGCCGCGAGCAGCACGCCGGCCGCGATCACCGGCTCGATCCATCGCGAAGCCGGCACCACCCAGCCCAACGCCGACGGAAACAAGGGTCAGTGTGAACTTGTCCCCGCAGACCGGACGCCAGAAAGCGATACTTTCATCGCACCCTGGAGGTTCCCATGCAACGCATTACCCGACGTCGTTACACCGACGATTTCAAGGCTCAGGCCATCCTGCTAG
>JBIITV010000064.1:0-24665 GCA_044340325.1 Lysobacteraceae bacterium | reverse complement strand
CCCGGTAGCGAGCGCAGTGCAGGCTTTCGATGGTGATGCCCTGGCGGTCGAAGAAATCGGCCAGCTGGTACAGGATCCCCGGCTTGTCTGCGGCCACCACTTCGACCACGTACGGCAGCAGGTTCGACTGCAGCGGTTTCGGGCCGGTGCGGTACCAGATCAGTTTGAAACCTTCCTCCCGCTCCAGCCGGGTCAGCATGGCCTCGAGTTTGGCGATGGCGTCCCAGGGTCCGACCGCCAGCGCGGTCACCGAGACATCGCGGCCGACCGTGGACAGGCGCGCGTCGACGAGGTTGCACCCGCTGTCGGCGATCCGCCGGGTCACCGACAACAGTGGCGACTGCGGATGCGTCGTATAGGCGTTGATCAGCAGGAAGTTTTCGTTCGGCGCAGGCCGGGCGGCGGTAACGGAATCGGTCAAGTTGGCGTCCGCAGCGAAGGTCATGTGTTGCGAGGTGTGGGCACCGGCGACCGGCAGGCACCGGTCGCGCCATGCGCGGTCCGGGACGTCGCCAGCATACTTGGCGGTGGTTTCAAGCCGCAAGCGAAGTCTGACGATCGCGGCGACGGCGACTGCGATGTAATCCGTGCGGTTTGCACGTTGCAGCGCAAGTCGTTGATTCCCATGATGGCTGTCGACGCGGAATGGAGATTCATGAAGCATCCCGTCTGCGCATAGCGCATCCGCGAAGGATGGAGTGTTCAGACCTTCCCAAGTAACATCCGGGACTCCGGCGTCGGATTTCCGCGCCGTTTCCCAGAACCTCCAGGCAATCCAAGGCATCCGCGTGCATCTGTCCGGCAGTATCACCGCGCTGGCCACGCCGTTCACGGCGTCCGGCGACCTCGACGGCAAACTCGATCTCCCGGCGTGGGACCGTCTGCTCGAAGCGCAGATCGCCGCCGGCACCCAGGGCGTGGTGGTGGCCGGCTCCACCGGCGAAGCCAATGCGCTCTCCGACGAGGAATACGCCACGCTGCTGCGCCGCGCCGTGGCCGTGGTCGCCGGGCGGATCCCGGTACTGGCCGGCACCGGTCTGGCCAACACTGCGAAGACCATCGAACTCACCCGCCACGCCGCTGCATGCGGTGCGGATGCGGCCTTGGTGGTCACGCCTCCCTATGTCCGCCCGACCCAGACCGGCCTGATTCTCCATTACCGTGCGCTCGCCGATGACGGCGCCTTGCCGCTGGTTCTGTATAACGTCCCGGGCCGCACAGGCTGCGACCTGCTGCCGGCCACGGTCGCCGAACTGGCCGCGCATCCGCGCATCATCGCCATCAAGGAGGCGTGTATCGAGCCGGAGCGCATGGCCGAGCTGCTGGCGCTGCGCTCGCCGTCGTTCGCGGTGCTCTCCGGCGACGACCCGACCGCCGCCCGCGCAATGCTGGCCGGCGCCGACGGTGTGATCTCGGTCGCTTCGAATGCGATTCCCGCAGCGATGCGTCGACTCTGTGAGCTCGCTCGCGCCGGTACCCGCGCGGAAGCCGAAGCCTACAACGCCGAGCTGCAGCCGATCTTCGATTTCATGGGCGTCGAACCCAACCCCATCCCAGTCAAGGCGATCCTGGCGCGTCAGGGCATCGGCCATGGTCTGCGCCTGCCGTTGACCGGGCTTTCCTTGCGTTACGCAGTCGATGCCGACGCGATCGTCGCCCGGATCGTCGATATCGAACATGACGCACTGGTGGCGTCCGCTACGCCGGTCGCACGTGCGACTCTGGCTGGCTGACAGCTGCGCCCGTATTCCACCGCTTCTCGGGCGCTTTGCCCACACCGTGTTTTCCAGGAGACCCCATGTCATCGATTCGTCCGAACTACCGTAATGCCCTGTCCCGCGCCGCGACGGTCGCGATCGTGATTGCGATGTCCGTTGCCGTGCTGGGCGCCTCGGGCTGCCGCTGGTTCCGCAAGGGCGACATGTACGCGATGAGCCCCGATCAGCGTCCGCTGGAGTTTCCGCCGACCTTCGACGCGGCCGAGGCGGAGCGCAGTCTGGCGACGACCGCCAGCGGTTCGGTGACGCGTTCTTCGCTGCCGGGCGCTGCCGCGCCGGCCACGCGTGCGCTTGGTTTCAGTCTCCCAGGCGATCGGGCCGCAGTCTTCGCCCGCGTCGGTGAAGTCCTGGCTGCCACGCCGGGACTGACCATCGCCAGCCGCGCACAGTTGCTGGGTGCCTTCGATGTCGACTACGAAGGCCAGAAATTCCTCATCCGGGTCAGCGAAAGCAGCGGTGGCAGCAACGTGTCGGCAGTCGACCCGCGCGGGCTGCCCGCCGACAATGTGGCGGCGTCCAAGGTGATCGCGGCGCTGCAGGCGGCGCTGGTCAAGAACTGATCCGCTGCACGTTGACGAAAGTTGCACGGGCGCCGCAGGGCGCCCGTTTCTTTTCGGCCGGATTGCAGCGGAAGCTTGGACTCAGCGCTCCAACAGCGGCAACTTGTCCGGTTTGCCTTCCCATTCCTTTGCGTCGGCCAGCCCATCCTTGCGGGTGGTGATCACCGGCCAGACCATCGACAGTTCCTTGTTGAGTGCGGCGAAACCTTCCTGGCCAGCCGGAACATCATCCTGGGGGTAGATCGCGTTGATCGGGCATTCCGGTTCGCACAGCGTGCAGTCGATGCACTCGTCCGGATCGATGACAAGAAAATTCGGGCCTTCGTGGAAGCAGTCGACCGGACAGACTTCGACGCAGTCGGTGTACTTGCACTTGATGCAGTTTTCGGTCACGACGAAGGGCATGGTTCGATCCGGGGCAACGAGAGCGGGTAGGCGACCAGTGTAAGGCGAGGCGCGCGGTACGCGAAGCCGCTATGCACCGAACCGGGAAGATGAAGCCCCCGCACATCGCTCGGGCCCGGAGTTGGCGCTCCCTGCGGGGGATTCACGCGGCACATCCGTGTGCCGCGCCCTGCGGGCAGCCTGCGGCTGTGCACGGCCGCTCCGCGCGATCGTGTCGAACCCCGTTCGAACCCTCCAGGAGCGCAAAAAAGCCCGTGTCCAAGACACGGGCTTTTCAGGGTTGGTGCTCCCTACGGGATTCACGCGGCACATCCGTGTGCCGCGCCCTGCGGGCAGCCTGCGGCTGTGCACGGCCGCTCCGCGCGGCCGTGTCGAACCACGTTCGAACCCTCCGGAAGCGCAAAAAAGCCCGTGTCCAAGACACGGGCTTTTCAGGGTTGGCGCTCCCTACGGGATTCGAACCCGTGTTTTAGCCTTGAGAGGGCCACGTCCTGGGCCTCTAGACGAAGGGAGCAGTTGAACTGCGCACCATCGGCGACGGCGCAGGCTCGCTTGCCCGCAATCGTCGCTTCGGTTCCGTCCCAAGCCGCAGTGAGCGGTGCAGGGCGGACAGGCTGCTAGTATAGCCGGTCAGTACGGAAGATGAACAAGGATCCAGGATCCGAACCGACTCCGACCCGCCCGCGCTTTCGAACATGGTTTCAATGACCGATCCCACACTCCTTCCGACCGCGCCTCGCACCATTCCACGTGACCAGCACGCCATTTCGCGCAAGGACATCAGTCCCAGTGCGCTGCGGGTGCTGTACCGCCTCCACGAGGCGGGCTACGGCGCGTATCTGGTCGGAGGTGCGGTGCGCGATCTGCTGCTGGGCGAGCATCCGAAGGATTTCGATATCGCTACCGACGCCACGCCCGAGCAGGTCAAGCATTTGTTCCGCAACTGCCGGCTGATCGGCCGGCGTTTCCGTCTGGCGCATGTGGTCTATGGCCGCGAAATCATCGAAGTGGCCACCTTCCGCGCCAACATCGACGACGGTAGCGGCGACCGCGAGCAGGATCGCGAAGGTCGGGTGCTGCGCGACAATGTCTACGGCAGCATCGAGGACGATGCCGTGCGCCGGGACTTCAGCGCCAATGCGCTGTATTACGCGATCAGCGATTTTTCGGTGCGCGATTACGTCGGCGGTTTCGAGGACGTGAACAACCGCGTGATGAAGCTGATCGGCGATCCGGAAACCCGCTACCGCGAGGACCCGGTGCGGATGCTGCGCGCAGTGCGGCTCGCGGCGAAGCTGAGATTCAAGATCGACCCGGCCAGCGCCGATCCCATCCCGAAACTCGCTTCGCTGCTGCAGGAAGCCTCGTCGGCAAGGTTGTTCGAGGAATGCCTGAAACTGTTCCTGTCCGGCCACGCCGAGGCCAGCTTTCTCGGGCTTGAAGCCCATGGTCTGCTGGCGGGACTGCTGCCGGAAACCGCAGTCGCGCTGGCCTCCAATCGCAGCGGCGCGCTGCGACGGATGCTGCTCGAAGGTCTGCGCGCGACCGACGCGCGCATCGCTGCCGATGAGCCGGTGTCTCCTGCATTTCTGTTCGCGCTGCTGCTCTGGCCCGCCTACTGCCGCACGTTGGCGATGCTGCAGGCGCAGGGTGTGCATGTGGCCGAGGCCGAGCGCCGCGCCGCCGACCGTGTGACCCTGCATCAGGTCAATACGGTGGCTCTGCCGCGCCGGTTCTCGCTGCCGATGCAGGAGATCTGGCTGCTGCAGGCGCGGTTCGCCCAGCGTCAGCGCAAGCGTGTGGTCCGCATGCTGTCGCATCCGCGCTTCCGCGCCGCGTACGATTTTCTGCTGTTGCGCCAGTCGGCTTCGGACAGCCATGCCGAGGACATCGCGTTCTGGGCCGAAGCCCAGCGCGACCCCGACCACGCACTGGCGGTGGCGGCATTGGCCCCGCCGCCCGGCGAGGAAGACGAGTCTGCGGAGTCCCGCGTCCCGCGTCGCCGCCGCCGCCGTCGTCCTGCGGCAGTCGGACATTGACCATGTCCGTACCCGTGCCAGAACTCGCTGTAGACCGCAGTCCGGTGCTCGCGTTCGTCGGTCTTGGCGGCAATGTCGGCGATTCCGTCGCCACGCTGCGTGCGGCCGTGCATCGGCTGATGACGGTGCCGCGCAGTCGGGTGGCCTCGGTGTCGCGTTTTTACCGGACACCCGCCTGGGGCCAGGAAAACCAGGCCGATTTCGTCAACGCCGTGGTCGCTATCGAGACCGCATTGGCACCGAAAATGCTGCTGGACGAGTTGCTGCACATCGAGCGCGACTTCGGCCGCGAGCGGGCGGCCGATGGCAGCGGTCGATGGGGCCCGAGAGTTCTCGATCTCGACATCCTGCTGTATGGAGACCGCGTGGTCGACGAACCTGGCCTCCACGTGCCGCACCCGTACCTCCACGAACGCGCCTTCGCGCTGGTGCCGCTGCTGGATCTGGTCTCCGATATCGAAATTCCCGGTCGGGGCAGCGCCCGCCGTGCGCTTGCCCAGGTTGGCGGCGCCGGGATCGAGTCGCTGGTGGAACGCTGAAACGCCGCAAAGCGACTGCGCCGAACTGCTAGGCTTACGCCCCCGGCCTCTTCCCCCGGCCCACTCCTGGACGCATATGGCCACTCGAGAAGACAAGCCCTGGACCGTGCCCGCATTGTCCGAAGCCAAGCGCAGCGGACGGAAACTGGCGATGTTGACCGCCTACGATGCGGTGTTCGCGCGGGTGTTCGACCGCAACGGTGTCGACCTGATCCTGGTCGGCGATTCGCTCGGCATGGTGGTCAAGGGACAGGCGTCCACGCTCCCGGTGACGGTCGACGACATCGCATACCACACCGCTGCGGTTGCCAGTCATCTGCAGCGCGCGCTGCTGATCGCCGATCTGCCGTTCCAGGCCGATGCCACCCCCGAACGTGCGCTCGACGCCGCCACCCGGCTGCTTCAGGCAGGTGCGCAAATGGTCAAACTCGAAGGCGCCGGCCCGCACAAGCTCGAAGCGATCCGGTTCCTGGTCGAGCGCGAGATTCCGGTCTCCGCGCATCTGGGGCTGACGCCGCAGTCGGTGCTGCGTTTCGGCGGTTTCAAAGTCCAGGGACGCGAGGAGCGGGCTGCCGCGAAATTGTGCGAAGACGCGCGTCTGGTCGAAGAAGCGGGCGCCTCGCTGCTGGTGCTGGAATGCGTGCCGACCGCGCTGGCGCAGACCATCACCGCCGCCAGCGCGATTCCCACCATCGGCATCGGCGCCGGTCCGCACTGCGACGGCCAGGTGCTGG
This sequence comes from Lysobacteraceae bacterium, assembly GCA_044340325.1. GTDB lineage: Bacteria > Pseudomonadota > Gammaproteobacteria > Xanthomonadales > Xanthomonadaceae > Lysobacter_I. The sequence continues at coordinate 18,610 of JBIITV010000064.1, read as the reverse complement.
TGCTGCACGACATGCTGGGTCTCGACAGCGGCCATCGCCGCCCGAAATTCGTCAAGGACTTCCTGGCCGAGGGCGGCTCGATCGCAGGTGCGGTGCAGGCGTACTGCGCCGCCGTACGCGATGGCGCGTTCCCCGATGCCGAACACGCCTACCAATAATCCTCCGGCATCGAGATGATCGAAACCATCACTGAACTCGCGCTGCTGCGCGAACGGATCCTCGGTTGGCGCCGCGAAGGCCTGCGCATCGGCTTCGTGCCGACCATGGGCAATCTGCATGCCGGACACTACTCGCTGCTTGCGCTGGCGCGACAGCATGCGGACAGGATCATTTCCAGCGTGTTCGTCAATCCGACCCAGTTCGGACCGAACGAGGACTTCACGCGGTATCCGCGCACGCCGGAAGCCGATACCAGCGGGCTCCAAGCCGCCGGCTGCGATGCGCTGTGGCTGCCGACGGTGGAATCGATGTATCCGTTCGGCGTCGGGCTCGCGGTGCGCATGCGCGTGCCGGGCGTGGCCGATGTGCTGGAGGGCGCACATCGCCCCGGGCATTTCGACGGTGTCTGCACCGTGGTCGCGCGGCTGTTCAATCAAGTGCAGCCGGACGTGGCCGCGTTCGGCAAAAAAGACTTCCAGCAGCTTGCGGTGATCCAGCAGATGGTCACCGATCTGGCCTATCCGCTGACCCTGCTGCGCGGCGAGATCGTCCGCGAAACCGACGGTCTGGCGATGAGTTCTCGCAATCAATACCTGTCCGCAGCAGATCGCATCGTTGCTGCGGAAATCCATCGCACGCTGCTGGACATGCGCGCGCAGCTGCGGGCGGGGGTGTCGCGCGCTTCGGTCGAAGCCGGCGCTGCGCTGCGTCTGGGCGAGGCCGGCTTCTCGGTGGACTACGCGGCGATCCGTACGCCGGATCTGGCCGAACCGGACATCGAACCGGCGCGCTACACCATGCCCGGTCCGCGCGTGGCGCTGATCGCGGCTCGGCTCGGCCGCACGCGGCTGATCGACAATCTGGAATTCGCGCTCGACTGAAGTGCTCGCCGCAGCGAAGCGCTGGTTTCGTATGCATCGGCGGCAGGTGCCGCCGATCTGGCAAGATTGCGCACGCGCACCCGCCGCCCGACGCTACGAGCCTTCCATGTCCGACACTGCTTTCGACACGCTGTCTGCGCACGCCGAACGTTTGCGGCATACGCCGATTTCGCGACTCATCGAAGATGATGCGGGCCGTCCGCAGGATTTCGCCCTGCGCGTCGGTCCTCTCTACGCCAACTTCGCCCGTCAGCATTACGATCGCCCGGCGCTCGACGCCCTGTTCGCGATCGCTGGGGCGGCGGATCTGGCATCGGCTGTCCGCCGGCTGTTCGACGGTCATCCCGTCAACGCCACCGAAGCCCGCGCTGCGCTGCACACTGCGTTGCGCAGCGATCTGTCCGAGGTCGTTCATGTCCGCGAAGCCTCCGCGCAGGCCCGTGCCGCGCGGGTACGGATGGCGGCGATGGTCGATGCGCTGCTCGCGTCCGGGGTGACCGATGTGGTGAGCATCGGCATCGGCGGCTCCGATCTCGGCCCGCGTCTCGTCGCCGATGCGCTGAGCGATGGCGACGGCGGCGCGCGTCTGCGCGTGCATTTCGTTTCCAACGTCGACGGCAATGCGGTGCGCCGCACCCTGGCGAAGCTCGACCCCGCGCGCACCGCGGCGATCCTGATCTCGAAAACATTCGGCACCCAGGAAACCCTGCTCAACGGCACCGTGGTTCGCGATTGGCTGAAGAACGACAGCCGCGTCTACGCAGTGAGCGCGAACGTACAGCGCGCCGCAGATTTCGGCATCGACGAGAGCCGCATCCTGCCGATGTGGGACTGGGTGGGCGGCCGTTATTCGCTGTGGTCGGCGGTGGGTTTTCCGATTGCGCTCGCCATCGGCATGGCGGGCTTCGATCGGCTCCTCGCCGGCGCGGCCGACATGGATGCGCATGTGTTGGCGACGCCGCTGCGCGACAACATCGCCGTCTGGCACGCGCTGACCGCGATCTGGAATCGCAACGCGATGCACGCAGGCGCGCAGGCGGTGCTGCCCTACGACGAACGCCTGCGGCTTCTGCCCAATTATCTGCAGCAGCTGGTGATGGAAAGCCTCGGCAAATCCGCGCGTCTGGATGGCGCGGCGCTGGTCGGCCATACCGTGCCGGTATGGTGGGGCGGGGCGGGCACCGATACCCAGCACAGTTTTTTCCAGGCGTTGCATCAGGGCACCCAGATCGTGCCGGCGGATTTCATCGGCGTGATCCGCGCCGATCACACGCACGAAAGCAATCACGCCGCGTTGCTCGCGAATCTGCTGGCGCAGACCGAGGCCTTCGCCAACGGCCAGGCCAGCGACGACCCGCATCGCGCCTACGCCGGCAACCGGCCGAGCACGCTGCTGTTGCTGGACGCGATGACGCCCGAGTCGCTGGGCGCGCTGATCGCGCTGTACGAGCACAGCGTCTACCTGCAGTCGGTGCTGTGGGGCATCAACGCCTTCGACCAGTTCGGCGTGGAGCTCGGCAAGCAGGTCGCCAACAAGCTGCTGCCGGCGCTGCAGGGCAACGCCGAGGCCGACGACCCGGTGACGCGTGCGCTGTTGGTGGAGATCTGCGAGCGTTCTGTCTGACGGTATCCCGATAGAGCGGTTTGACCAGCCGTTCGGCTGTTGAAAACGAGGCCGCTGATGGTTCCACAGTAAGGCGTTGTGGGCTGAAGCCCGCTACGCTTTACTGCCTTCCATTCATAGCGGATTGTTAACTGCTTTACGGCTTGATGAGACACAGTGGTCGTGATGCCAGCAATTTTTGTCAAGAAGTTGTTAGTGTTGTTGTGCTTCAGGCACCGAGCCCGCTCGGATCCGAAGCCACGGAGTCTGCGAAGCGTCCCCTGCCCAGCTTATGTAAAGGAATATCTCTATGCAGCATGCATTTAACAAATTGTCTACGGCGATCGCGGCAACCATCCTCCTTATGAGCGTCTCTGCAGCGGCTTCTGCCGGCGATTTCCTTACTGCACGCGACCCGATCAAGGGCCAGTACATCGTAGTCCTCAAGGAAAACGCGGCCCGACTGGCGGGAGAGTCAGGGCGCACCGCGCGCGTATCAGTGGTCGCAAAAGGCATCGCCACCGCACATCAGGCCAAATTGCTACGTAGCTACGAACATGTCTTGCGCGGCTTCGTCGTCCAGGCCGATGACAAGACCTTGGCGAAGCTGATCGCCGATCCCCGAGTCGCTTACGTCGAGGAAGACGGCATCGTCAGCGGCAATCAGTTTGTGCCTCCTCAGCCCAATCCGACGTGGGGTCTGGATCGTATCGATCAGCGGGCTTTGCCTCTTAGCAATAGCTACGCCTCCGAGTACACAGGTGCCGGCGTACGCGCTTACGTAATCGATAGCGGCTTGCGCACCAGCCACACCCAATTCACCGGTCGTGTCGGTGCTGGGTTCACCGCGATCAACGACGGTCGTGGCGTTGTGGACTGCCACGGCCACGGGACGCATGTTGCCGGCACGCTCGGCGGCACGACTTCGGGTGTCGCTAAGGGGGTAACGATCATTCCGGTGCGCGTGCTCGATTGCACGAACAACGGTGCAACCTCGGGGCTCATCGCAGGTTACGACTGGGTAAGAGCCAATCACATCAAGCCTGCTGTCGCGAACATTAGCATCCAAAGCTCCGCCAGTTCTTCGATCGACACGGCGCTTGCCAATTTAGTGAATGCCGGCGTCACTGTGGTTGTCTGCGCTGGCAACTACAACCAAAACGCGTGCAATTTCTCGCCTGCACGCGCGCCTGGCGCGATTACAGTGGGTTCCTCCGATAGCAACGACAGTCGTTCGTCCTTCTCCAACTTCGGCACCTGTGTCGACCTGTTCGCGCCCGGCGGTAACATCACATCGGCATGGTATACAGGTGATAGTGACGTGAATACGATCAGCGGCACATCGATGGCTGCACCGCATGTCGCCGGTGTCGCAGCGTTGTACTTGCAGGCTAATCCGAGCGCCAACCCCACCGCTGTGGTGAATGCGATCCAGAGTAAGAGTACGATTGGTGTCATCACCAATGCTGGCGCCGGTTCGCCGAACCAACTGCTGCAATCGCGATTGACCATCTGGCCGCGCAGCGCGTTTTTCCGTTACTACAACAGTGTCAACGGCAGGCGCTTATACACCCAGAACTGGAGCGAGGTCTCTGCGGGGGGCTTCGGCGGCTGGGTTTATGAAGGCGTTCCGGGTTACGTCAGTCCTGTTGCGGTGGCCAATACCAAAGCCTTGTATCGTTACAACCAAAGCACCACGGGCAGAAAATATTACACCACCAATTTCGCTGAAATGGGCAACGGATGTTGCGGTTGGGTGTATGAAAGTGTCGCTGGTTACGTGCCGACGTTGGCTGCGGCGGATACCGGCAACTTCTATGGTTACTACAACAACATTAATGACGATCATTTCTACACCGAAAAGTTTACCGAACTCGGTAATGGTGGCTTCGGCGGATGGATCTATGAAGGTGTTCTATCGCAGATTTGGACGCGGCATTGAGGTGCTAGTGTATTGAAAGCAAACGAGCCCGGAATCTGCCGGGCTCGTTCCAAACGCTGCGCATCATCTACGGATATTGCAATGCGCCAGATATTCAGTGGGTTAGCCACTTCGTTAAAATTAATGTCTGGCTGGGTGGGTGATGCTGATCTTGAAGGGCGAGGCGTTGAATTGAAGGGTATTCCCACGTCTTGCTGCAGAGTGTGATTGATGGCCATCATCAATATCATGCTCTTCAATGCACAATTATCGAAGTAACAATGCACCCAAGAAAACTGATTTTCGCGATTGTTCAAGCATCACGGTTGGAATGAAGTCGCTCGGCTTTGTCGCACCAAAGCCCATTCAATATGCTCGCGCAGCATCGCGTCATCGATGTCGCGTTTCGATTGCAGTGCAGCTATCGCCTCTGGCGTCATCGGCGCATTGCCCAGCGCGATCGCGAGATTGCGCATCCAGCGCGCGTAACCGCTGCGGCGGATCGGCGAGCCTTCGGTGCGCTGCAGGAATTCCTCTTCGGTCCATGCGAACAGATCCACCAGCGTCGCTTTGTCCAGATTGTTCCGCGCGCGGAAATCCGGTTCGTCGGTGGTCTTCGCGAATTTGTTCCATGGGCACGCTAACTGGCAGTCGTCGCAGCCGAAGATGCGGTTGCCGATCAGCGGACGCAGCGCTTCGTCGATGCTGCCTTCGTGTTCGATGGTGAGATAGGCTATGCAGCGCCGCGCGTCCAGCCGGTACGGTGCGACGATGGCCTGCGTTGGGCAGATGTCGATGCAGCGCACGCAGGTGCCGCAGTGCGCGCTGGCCGGCGGATCGATCGGTAGCGGCAGGTCGACGTAGAGTTCGCCGAGGAAGAACCACGAGCCGCCGTCCTTGTCGATCAGACAGGTGTGCTTGCCGATCCAGCCCAGCCCGGCGTTGCGCGCCAGCGCGCGTTCCAGCACCGGCGCGGAATCCACGAATACGCGATAGCCGAACGGGCCGATCTCGTCGGCGATGCGATCGGCGAGTTTCTGCAGGCGGTTGCGCATCAGCTTGTGATAGTCGCGGCCCAGTGCGTAGCGGGCGACGTAGGCGCATTCGCTGTCGTCGAGCGTTGCCCAGGCTTCGTCCGCATCGCGGCCGTAATCCAGCCCCACCGAGATCACCCGCAGGGTGCCCGGCACGAGCTCCGCCGGGCGGCTGCGTTTGTCGCCGTGCTGCGCCATCCATGCCATCGAACCGTGCAGCCCCTGCGCCAGCCAGTCGTGCAGATGCGATTCGTCTTCGCCCAGCTCGACACCGGCGATACCGCAGCGCTGGAAGCCGAAGTCGGCCGCATGGGTCTTGATCCGCGCGGCGAGGCCGGTCAGGTCCAGCATGGAGCGGTCGATGTCGGTGCCGGGGTTCACGCGGCGAGTATAGAATCCGCAGATGCCTGTCGCGTCCCTCCAAGATCTTCCGAAGCTTTACCGGAGCGGTGCGATCCGCGCCGCCGAGCAGGTCGCGATGACGCGGTTCGGTCTTGATGAGGACGATCTGATGGCCCGCGCCGGCCTCGCCGCCTGGCGGCTGCTGTTGGACCGCTGGCCGCAGGCGCAGCGCATCGGGATCGTCTGCGGCCCCGGCAACAACGGCGGCGACGGCTATGTGCTGGCCGAGCTTGCGCGCAGTTCCGGCCGTCATGTGTTCGTATTGCGCTTGCATGACCAGGTGAAGCCCGGCGCGTCCGCGCGCGCCGCCGATGCCTATCTGCAAGCGGGTGGAGAAGTGTCCACGTTCATCGCCGATGACGCGCTGCCGCAGGCCGATGTCTGGGTGGATGCGCTGTTCGGCATCGGCCTGCACCGCGCGCTGGAAGGCGCCGCTGCGGACATCGTCGCGGCGCTCAATCACGATCAGACCTCGCCGGTATTGGCCTTGGACGTGCCCTCCGGCGTCGACGCCGACACCGGATTCCACGATGGTCCTGCAGTACGCGCCGCCGTCACTTTGACCTTCATCGCCGGCAAACCCGGGCTGTACACCGGTCGCGGCCGCGAGGCGGTCGGAGACGTCGTGATCGACACGCTCGGGCTTGTCGATCACGTGTTCGACGATCTCGAACCCGCTGCGCGCATCGCCCGTCCGGATGCGCTGCCGCTGTGGCTGAAGCCGCGTGCGCGCAACGCGCACAAAGGGCATTTCGGAACCGTGCTGTGCATCGGCGGCGATCATGGCCTGGGCGGCGCGATCGCGCTCTGCGCCGAAGCCGCGCATCGTGCCGGTGCCGGTATGGTGAGTGCGGCGACGCGCGCCGAGCATGTGCCGGTATTGCTCACGCGGTGCCCGGAAACCATGGCGCATGCGGTCGAGTCCGCTGTAGAGCTGCAATCCCTGTTCGACAAGGCCAGCGTCGTTGCCATCGGCCCGGGTCTCGGCGGCAGCGATTGGAGCGCAGCGATGCTGTCCGCCGCGCTCGATGCGGGCAAGCCGCTGGTCATCGATGCCGATGCGCTGAACGCACTGGCGCGCCGCGATGCGTTCGCGCTCGGCGATGCAGTTCTGACGCCGCATCCCGGCGAGGCCGCGCGATTGCTGGGCTCGGATCCGGCCGAGGTCGAGCGCGACCGGATCGTCTCCGCGCGTCGGCTTGCGGCGCGCTTCGACTGCATCGTGGTGCTGAAGGGGGGCGGCACGGTTGTCATGGCGCCAGGCGAAATTCCGGTGATCATCGACGCCGGCAATCCCGGCATGGCCGCGGGCGGCATGGGCGATGTCTTGACTGGCGTGATCGCCGCCGTGCTCGCGCAGCATCGCCAATCGCACTTCGAGGCCGCGATCTGCGGCGCGCTGCTGCATGCGGCCGCAGGCGATGCCGCCGCGCGCGACGGCGGCGAACGAGGGTTGATGCCATCGGATCTGTTTCCGCAGCTGCGCCGCCTCTCGAATCCGGTATCGGGCCCGTGATCGACGCGATCATGCACAGCGCCATCGTGCACAACGCGATCATGCTGCATCTCGACGATGCCGAGGCCACCGAGTGTCTTGCGCGTTCGCTCGCGCGCACCGCGCCGACACCGGCTGTCGTGCATCTGCAAGGCGATCTGGGCGCAGGCAAATCCACGCTCGCGCGCGGCTGGCTGCGTGCGCTGGGGGTGACCGGTGCGATCCGCAGCCCGACCTACACTCTGGTCGAGCGCTATCCGGTGCCGACGGGCGAAGCACTGCACCTGGATCTGTACCGGATCGGCGATGGCGCCGAACTGGAATTCCTCGGCCTGGACGATACCGATGCCGCCCTGTGGCTGGTCGAATGGCCCGAGCGCGCCGGCGATTCGCTGCCTGCCGCCGACCTTCATGTGGCCCTGGCGATCGAAGGCGCGGGGCGACGGTGCGAATTGACCGCGTTGAGCCCCGGCGGTCAGGCGTGGCTGGCTTCCATCGGCGCTCAGCAGAGGCTTGCCGCTCCTTGATGATGCTCAACGGCAGGAAGTCTCGGCAGGTTGCGGATTATTAAGGGAAAAGTGCTTGAAAAATTTCCCGGCGGATGGTTGACTACCGGCCATGCGCATCAAGGGGATCACCATCCAGCAAATCATCCTGGGCCTGGCTCTGCTGGCCGCCCTGTGCTGGAACCTTGCGCAAGCGAATGAAATCAACGGCTTGCAGCTCAGCGACGGTCCCACCGGCACACGCGCCGAGCTGAAGCTCCAGGGCGACGTTGCCTTCCGCACCATGACCTTGTCCAACCCCGACCGCTTTGTGGTCGATCTTCCCGACACCGTCACCGGACGTACCCTGCAACTGCCGGCACCTGTTGGTGTGGTCAGAGGCGTGCGCAGCGGCAAGCCCTCCGCAGGCGCCACCCGGATCGTGTTCGATCTCGCGTCGCCGGTCGCGCCGCTGAAGCCGCGGATCGAACGCGGCGCGGACGGGGTCCGGATTGTGGTGGAGTGGCCCGGCGACGGCGCTGCCAGGCCGGTCGCGGTATCCGCATTACTCCCGAGCGCTTCTTCTACGCCAGCAACTTCCACTCCAGCAACTGCAGCCGCAGTGCCGGGCAACGCAGCGCTGAACAAGCCTGTACTGAGTAAGCCCGCACCGAACAACCCCGCGCCGGGCAAGCCCACAGCTCCCGTAACGGCAACGCCCACAGCGCCCGTCGCTGCGGTGGCGCAGACGCCGTCTGTGCCGGTCGACAAACCATCGCCCGACAGCGCTTCCGCGCCAGACGCCGCCGCAACTTCGTCGCCCAAGCCTGTCGCGCCCACCGCCTCGGCCGCACCCGCCAAACCTGCCGAAACAGTGCTCAAACCGGCCATTGCTGCCGCCGAGCCGCCCGTTGCGGCAGGCAAAACGCTGCAGGATCTGCGCACCGGCACGCGGCCGCTGATCGTCGCCATCGATGCGGGCCACGGTGGGCAGGATCCCGGCGCCATCGGCCCCAGCGGCAAGCGCGAAAAGGACGTCACCCTCGCCATCGCCCGCGAACTGGCCCGACAGATCAACGCCACGCCCGGCCTGAAAGCCTTCCTCACCCGCGACAGCGACATGTTCCTGCCGCTGCCGAAGCGCGCGCATCTCGCGCGTTCGGCGAAAGCCGACATGTTCATTTCGATCCACGCCGATGCCGCCGAAAACCGCGCCGCCAAGGGCTCGTCGGTCTACGTGCTGTCGCTGCGCGGCGCGTCGTCGCAGCGCGCGCGCTGGCTGGCCGACAAGGAAAACGCAGCCGACTTGATCGGCGGTGCCGGTGCGCACAAACCTGACAACACGCTCGCTTCGGTCTTGTTGGATCTCACCCAGAGCGGGCAGATGAAAGCGTCGGAAGACGCGGCAGGACACGTGCTCTCGGGTCTGAAGGACATCGGCAACAATCACAAGCCCAATATCGAGCGCGCCAATTTCGCGGTGCTGCGCACCTCCGACATGCCGGCGATGCTGGTCGAGACTGCTTTCATCTCCAATCCGGACGAAGAGCGCCGCCTCACCGATCCCACCTTCCAGCGCACTTTGGCAAAGGCGCTATTGGACGGCGTGAACACCTATTTCACCCGTCAGCCGCCGCCGGGCACGCTCTACGCCGCGCGCGCCAGGGCGCTGGAAGGCGTGGTCGTGGCGAGCGCGGCCTCGGCAGCCCAGGCCGCAACAGGTGGCAGCCCGTAATCTGGCATCCGTTCCGTACGTCTCCGTCACCCGGGCAGTATCATCGGCGACATCTTCACGAAACGCCGCGCACGCGGTGCCTTCCCACGCCGTGACCATCCGTCAACTCCCCGACACCCTCATCAACCAGATCGCCGCCGGCGAAGTCATCGAACGCCCTGCGTCGGTGGTGAAGGAGCTGGTCGAAAACGCCATCGATGCCGGTGCGCAGCGCATCGATATCGATCTGGAAGACGGCGGTGTACGTCTGATCCGCGTGCGCGACGACGGCGGCGGCATCGCACCGGATGAACTGCTGCTGGCAGTGCAGCGTCACGCCACAAGCAAGATCGCGTCGCTGGACGATCTGGAAGCCGTCGCCACGCTCGGTTTCCGCGGCGAAGCGCTGCCGTCGATCGCGTCGGTCAGCCGCTTCAGCATCGCCTCGCGTCGCGGCGACGACGACCACGGCAGCGCATTGCCGGTGGACGGCGGTCGCGTCGGCGAGCTCACGCCCAGGCAGCAGGCCACCGGCACCACGGTCGAAGTGCGCGATCTGTTCTTCAACGTGCCGGCGCGCCGCAAGTTCCTGCGCGCCGAGCGCACCGAACTGGGCCATATCGAAGACTGGCTGCGGCAACTCGCGCTGGCGCGTCCCGATGTCGAACTGCGCATCAGCCACAACGGCAAACCCTTGCGCCGATACAAAGGCGACAGCAGCGTGCTGTTTTCCGGCGATCGCCTGGCGGAAACGCTGGGCGAAGAATTTCTCGCGAATGCGCTGCAGGTCGATCACGCCGCGCCGCTGTCCACCGACAGCGGCAGCACCATGCGTCTGTCCGGCTGGATCGCGCGGCCGGCGTATTCGCGCGCCAGCGCCGATCAGCAGTATCTCTACGTCAACGGCCGGGCGGTGCGCGATCGCAGCGTCGCCCATGCGGTGAAGCAGGCCTACGCGGATGTGCTGTTCCATGGCCGGCAGCCGGCGTATGTGCTGTTTCTCGAAGTCGACGCGCGCCGGGTCGATGTCAACGTGCACCCGGCGAAGCATGAAGTGCGTTTCCGCGATGCGCGGCCGATCCACGATTTCGTCTATCGCACGCTGCATGCCGCGCTCGCCGAAACCCGGGCCGGCATGACGGCGGGCGCAGTCGATGCACTCCCCTCGATGGCCTTCGCGGGCGGGTCGGAACAGGTCGCGAATAGCGGCGCCACGCCGCAGTGGGGTGCACCGAGCGGCGGCATGCCGCAATGGAATCGGCCGATGCCGCAGACCGGGCTCGGCCTGCGCGTCGACGAAACCCGCGCCGCGTATACCGCGCTGTATGCGCCTTCATCGTCGCCGCAGCCTGCGATGCGCCCGCTGCCCGAGGTGGGCGATGGCGATGTGCCGCCGCTCGGATACGCCATCGCCCAGTTGCACGGCATCTATGTACTCAGCGAAACCGCCGATGGGCTGATCGTGGTCGACATGCACGCCGCGCACGAACGCATCGGTTACGAGAAGCTCAAGACCGCGCACGACAGTGTCGGCCTGCGCATGCAGCCGCTGCTGGTGCCGCAGATGGTCGCGGTGTCGGCGCGCGAGGCGGACATCGCCGAGCGCGAGGCCGAGACCTTGTCGGCGCTGGGGTTCGAGATCACCCGCAGCGGGCCGCAGAGTCTGACCCTGCGCGGCGTGCCGGGCCTGCTTGCCGATGGCGAGGTTGAAGCGCTGTTCCGGGACGTGATCGCCGATCTGGTCGAACACGGCGAATCCAGACGCGTGGCCGCCGCGCGCGACGAGCTCTTGGCGACTATGGCCTGTCACGGCGCCGTGCGCGCAAACCGTCGCCTGAGCATTCCGGAGATGAACGCGCTGCTGCGCGAAATGGAAGCCACCGAACGCTCGGGGCAATGCAATCATGGACGCCCGACCTGGGCGAAATTCACACTGGGCGAGATCGATCGCTGGTTCTTGAGGGGGCGTTGAACATGGATACGATCCACGCGTTTGAAAGCGATGCCGCGAAACCTGCGGGGGGCACGGTGGCCGCTAAGATCGCCCGCGTTGCGGCACTGTCGCTATTGCTTGCGATGGTCGCGGCCTGCGACAAGAAGAAGGCCGAAGACGCGCCGCTGAGCGCGGCCGAGGCCCAGTATCTGTCCGAGGAGAGTCTCTGGCGCATCCAGCGCCAGGAAGAGCTCACCAAACCCGACGGCTGGTCCAGTCTGATCGGCCTGCACTGGCTGTCGTTGCAGTCGCACTATGTCGGCAGCGATGCGCGCAGCGGTATCCGCATCGCGATCGGTCCGCCCTCGCTGGGCATGTTCCAGCGCAACGGCGGCAAGGTCTTCTTCACGCCCGAACGCGGCGTCGCCTTGACGCTCGACGGCGTGCCGTTCAAGGGACGTGTCGAGATGAAGGACGACAGCAATGGCGCCGCCACCGTGCTCGGCTTCGACGATGGCAAGGGCAAACTGACCGTCATCGAGCGCGGCGGCAACCGCGCGCTGCGGGTCAAACATGCCGACGCGCCGACACGCACGCAGTTCAAGGGCATCGACTACTGGCCGGCCGATCGCGATTGGCGGATCGAAGCGACCTTCGTCCCGAATCCGGCTGGCGCCACCCTGCCTATCTCCACGATCATCGGCACTACCGAAAACACGCCCAACCCCGGCGCGATGGAATTCGAGCATGAAGGCAAGCGCTACCGCATCGAAGCGCTGGACCAGGGCGAGCAGACTCTCTCCCTGATCATCGCCGACCGCACCAGCGGCCACGAGAGTTACGGTGCGGGACGTTATCTCGACGTGCCGCGCCCCGATGCCAAGGGTAAGGTGGTGATCGATTTCAATCGCGCCTACAACCCGCCCTGCGCGTTCACGCCGTTCGCCACCTGCCCGCTGCCGCCGAACCAGAACCGTCTGGATCTGGCGATCACCGCGGGCGAAAAACGCTACGGTGCGAGACACTGACGCCGCATCGCCGCTCAATTTCCAGGATCGACATGTCTTTAAAACCGCTCTTCATCGGCCTGCTCATCGCATTGGTATCCACGCTTTCCGCCGATGCCGCAACGCCGTCGCGCGCTGCTGCGGCTGCGCCGCCGGTGCCGCTGATGTGGAAAGTGTCCGATGCCGACAACGATCTGTATCTGCTCGGATCGTTCCATATGCTGAAGTCCAGCGACTATCCGCTCTCGAACGATGTCGACAAGGCGTTCGACGATGCCGAAGCGCTGGTCTTCGAGCTGTCGCCGCAGGAGATGCAGTCGCCGGCGCTTGGCATGGCCATGGGTCAGGCGGCGCTGCGCAACGACGGCACGCCGCTGAACAGCGATTTGCCCGAAGCCACGGCCGCGAAACTCGACGCCTGGATCGCCGCCAACGACAAGTCGCTGCAGGCCATGGGAATGCCCGCGCAGGCCTTGCAGATGTTCGAGCCGTGGTTCGTCGGGCTGACGGTTTCCATCGTCGAAATGAACAAGGCGGGGCTCGATCCCGCGCTGGGTCTGGACATGCATTTCATCGGCCGCGCCGACAAGGCCTCCAAGCCGGTGTCCGGTCTGGAACAGGGCAGCGGACAGATCGCGGTGCTCGACGGGATGAGCAAGGCCGAGCAACTGCAGTCCCTGGAGGAGTCGCTCAGCGAAGCGGCGGATGCGCAGGGCGAGATCGAAAAGCTGCATTCGGCGTGGCGTCGCGGCGATCAGGCTGTGCTCTGGGATGGCATGGCTGCCGACATGCGCCGCGATTACCCGCAGCTCTACCGCCGGATCAATGTCGAACGCAACGATACCTGGGTGCTCAAGCTGCAGCGGATGCTCGACGATGAGGCGAAGAACGACACCCTGGTCGTGGTCGGCGCGCTGCATCTGCTCGGCGAGGATGGTGTGGTCGAAAAACTCCGCGCCAAGGGCTACAAGGTCGAACGCGTGTGCTCGGCATGCGCCAGCGGCGAGCGCGGTCGCGCCGGCAAGAGCGGCAAGCCGATCGACAAGAAGTAGTCGGTACCGCGCTCCTTCGCATTCGCGCTCAACTGCGCGCGGCAAGGCTGTCGATCAGCACGATCTTCTGCCAGATATTCGAGGACAGCCCCGTGGTCAGGCCCTGGATGTCGTTGACCGCGCCCAATACCTGCGGGTCGTCGATGTCCTGCACGTACAGCGCCGCGAGTTTGCTGATGATCGCGAGCATTTCGGTGCAGTAGTCGAGGTAGCGCGACAGCTCGAAGCGGCCGAGCGTGCGCTGGGGCGACGACGCTGTGGTCATCTCCGGCGACAGCAGTTGCTCCGGATCCTTGGTCAATTGGTGCATGTCGATCACATGCGCGAGGCTGCGCAACTGGTGCAGTGCGCGCAGCGCCTTGCGGCGCTTGAGTCTGATTTCCAGGGTGGTCAGGAAAAACACGGCGATACCCAGAAAGATCACATCGTTAATCGCCGACTCGATGATCTGCAGCAGCGGGAACAGCTCCATCCGCGAAGACGACGGCGCGCTCGCGAATGCGATCAGACCGACCGTGATCGCCAGCATCGACAGCAACCCCAGCGCCACGCCGGCGCGGATCCACCAATGCGGCCGGCGGATATGCTCGATCATCTCGGTGGTGTCGCGTGCGACCGCCAGCAGCTCCTGTCCCACCCTCGATAGACCCGAGCCCTGGAAGCGTTCTTCGATGCGCGCGCTCAACCGCGTGCATGTGGCGATGATGGCGCCGGCGTCGAGTGCGCGATAGGTCATGACATCGGCTCCGCAGCCGGTAACAGCACGATGCAGTCGACCGGGCAGGCGGGCAGGCACAGTTCGCAGCCGGTGCACAGCGGTTCGATCACCACATGCATGTGCTTGGCCGCGCCGATGATGGCATCGACCGGGCACGCCTGGATGCACTTGGTGCAGCCGATACAGTCCGCTTCCACCACCACGGCGACTTGCGGTGGCTTGTGCGTGCCGCGCGCGCGGTCGTAGGGCGCGGCACGCACGCCCAGCACGTGCGCCAGCGCACGCGCGCCGGCATCGCCGCCGGGCGGGCAGTGATCGACGCCCGCATCGCCGCGCGCCATGGCTTCGGCGTATGGGCGGCAGCCCGCGTAACCGCATTGCCCGCATTGGGTTTGCGGCAGGATGCGGTCGAGGCGCTCGATCATCATCGACATGGCCTCGGCCGCAGTGGACATGACGGAGACGATCGTTCTCAGCGAGGCGTTGTCGATGGCGGGTCGTTTTCCGCGGCGCAATACTGCGCGAACGCCTCAGGTGTGTTGTCGAAGCCGGCTTCCTTTGCCAGTTCCCAGGAGCGTACGCAACGCTTGGCGCGCTCGCACCACTGATAGCCGGCGGACGCGATGCAGTTGTGCGCATCGCGGTCGCCGCCGACCATACGATCCATGGGTGCGGCCGGTTCTTCGCGAGGTGGAGGCGATGCGACGCTGCAGGCAGCCAGCGCAAGGGGCAGAACAGAGACGAGCATCAGACGGAACGTGGACTGCATGGGTAGTGTCTCCCGGTGAAAAGTCAGCGGACGGGCATGCCCGGTTCGGCGCCGCTGTCGGCATCGAGCAACGCCAGCGCACCCCCGTCGAAACCCGCAGAAAGAATCATGCCCTCGCTCACGCCGAAGCGCATCTTGCGCGGCGCGAGATTGGCGATGAACACCACGTTGCGGCCGACCAGCGTTTCCGGCTCGCCGTAGCTGCTGCGGATGCCCGAGAAGATCTGCCGTTTGCCCAGTTCGCCCGCGTCCAGCTCGAAGCGCAGCAGCTTGTCCGAGCCTTCGACGAATTCGCAGGTCAGCACTTTGCCGATGCGCAGGTCGAGCCTGGCGAAATCTTCGATGCCGATGAAACCTCCTGTTGCAGCCTCGGTCTTCGCCGCCTCGGCTTTTGTAGGAGCGGCTTTAGCCGCGAGCTTTGCTTCCGAATCCGCGGGCTTCGCGGCTGAAGCCGCTCCTACGACAGCGGCATCGGTCGGCTTCATCGATTCTTTGGAGGCTTCGGTCATGGCTTCGATCTGTTTCTGGTCGATTCGGGTGAAGAGTGGTTGATAGGGAGCGATTTCCGTTGGATATCGAGATGGAGATGCATCTGCGAATTCGAGCGGTTTTGACCTGAGGAATAGCTCTTCGGCTTTACTGGCGATGTCCGGCAGGATGGGTTTTAGGTAGACGCAGCACACGAAGAATGTCCACAAAGCATCAGTGCAGACCCAATGCAGCTCTGCTCGCTTTTCAGAGCTCTCGATATCTTTCGCAAGTTGCCATGGCTTACGCTGGTCCCACTGTTGGTTGGCGTAGTCGATCACGCTCATTACATCTCGTGCGACGCCAGCGAAATTAACCGCCGCATAATCCTTCTTTACCGAGTCATCTAGCTCCCACGCTGAGTAACTAGAAGGTGGGGCGACGCCAGACTGCGAGTCGGACGTAAGATTTACGATCCCGTTTGGATCAAGTTTGCCGCCAAAATGCTTGGTGATGAATCCGGAGGCTCTACTGGCAAGGTTCACAAACTTCCCAACGAGATCGCTATTCACCCGAGCAACAAAATCCGTCAAATTCAAATCCAGATCATCCACGCCACCCGAAGATTTCGCCGCGTAGTAATACCGCAACGCCTCCGGCGGCAGGCCAGCATCCAGGTAAGTCTTCGCCATCACGAAAGTGCCGCGCGACTTCGACATCTTCGCGCCGTCGACGGTGAGATACCCATTCACATGCAGCCGCGTCGGCGTGCGGAAACCCGAGCCCTGCAGCACTGCCGGCCAGAATAGCCCGTGGAAATTCACGATGTCCTTGCCGATGAAATGATGCAGCTCGGCATCGCTGCCGGCCTTCGTGAACGCATCGAAGTCGTAGCCCTTGGCATCGCACAGCGCCTTGAAGCTGCTGAGGTAGCCGATGGGCGCGTCCAGCCAGACGTAGAAATACTTGCCGGGCTGGCCGGGAATCTCGAAGCCGAAGTAGGGCGCGTCGCGGGAGATGTCCCATGGGCGCAGGCCGCCGTCGGAGTCCAGCCATTCCTGCAGTTTGGCCTTCATGCCCGCCACCATCACGGGGCCGGCCAGCCAGTCGCGCAGGAAATCGCTGAACTGTCCGAGTTCGAAGAAGAAATGCTCCGACTCGCGCATCTCCGGCGTGGCGCCGCTGATCACCGATCGCGGTTCCTTCAGATCGGTCGGCGCGTAGGTGGCGCCGCAGTTCTCGCAGTTGTCGCCGTACTGATCGGGCGTGCCGCAGTTCGGGCAGATGCCCTTGATGTAGCGGTCGGGCAGGAACATGCCCTTGGCCGGATCGTAGAACTGCTGCACCGAGCGCCGGCCGATGTGGCCGCCGGCTTCCAGCTTGGCGTAGATCGCCTCGGTCAGCGCGCGGTTGCCGGCCGAGTGGGTGGAGTCGTAGTGGTCGTAGACCACGCCGAACGCGGCGAAATCGCGCACGTGCGCGGCCTGGATGTCGGCGATGAAGGCTTCGGGCGTCGTTCCGGCTTTTTCTGCGGCCAGCATGATCGGCGTGCCGTGGGTGTCGTCGGCGCAGACGAAGTGGACGGTGTCGCCCGCCATCCGCCGCGCCCGCACCCAGATATCGGCCTGGATGTAGCCCACCAGATGGCCGAGATGGATCTGGCCGTTGGCGTAGGGCAGGGCGTTGGTGACGAGCGCGGAACGAGTCATGGGCGGGGCGGACCGGCAGTGGAAGCGGCCGGCGATTATCGCATGTGCCGCTACGGCGACTCCCGCAGCCAAGTCTGGGTGCGGCCGAGCAGGGCCAGGCCCAGGAAACCGCGCACTTCAAGCTTTTTGCCGCCAGCGATCGGCGTCATCTTCACCGAGTATTCCTTGCCGTTCTCGGGATCGAGAATCCGACCGCCGCTCCAGACCTTGCCCTGCGGTTTGAGCCCCCAGGCGATGGTCATGCCGAGGATCGGCTTGTTGTGTCGCGCGCCGCTGCAGTCGTCGCAGAGCGGGTTCGGGCCGTCGCTGGTATCGATCAGCTGGACGATCTTCGCCGACAGCGTGCCGTTGCCGGCTTCGGTGACTTCGATCACTGCCTTTGGCTTGCCGGTGGCGTCGTCGATGCTCCGCCAGCGGCCCAGCGGCGAGTGTTGGGCGACAGCGGTCAGCGGCAGCAGGCAGAGCAGGGTGAACAGTGCGAGCAATCTGCGGATCATGGTCTGTGAATGTCAGTGTCGGCTGGAAATGAAAACGGCCCGTGGATCGTTGACGATCACGGGCCGTCGGATGTGCCGCTTATCGATGAATCAGTTTTCGCGGGTCCAGACCTGCTTCTTGCAGATCGGTCCCATGCAGCCGGAGACTTCGAACTTGCTGCCGCCACTCTGCAGCTGCGCCTTGGACTTGTAGGTCTTGCCGTTGCTGAGCTTCAGCACCTGTCCGTCGGAGAAGCTGCCGTCGCTGCCGGGCTTCTGGCCCCACAGGATCACCATGCCTTTCACCGGCTTGCCTTTCTTGTCGCCGCTGCATTCGGTGCACACCGCGTTCGGCTGATACAGGGTCTCGAGCACCTTGGCAGCGTAGGTGCCGCCCTTAGCCTCGTAGACCTCCACGATCAAACGCGGCTTGCCGGTGTCCTCGTCGTAGGTCTTCCAGCGGCCGACCGGTGAATTCTGGGCCGACGCGGCGAACGACGCGGCCAGCAACGGCAGCGCGAGCAGTGTCATGAATGATTTGATGCGCATCTTTCCCCTCCCAGGGCGTGGATCGTTATCGTAAACCCGGCGCGGCACGGCCGCCCCGGGGCACGTCTTTATACCGCATCCGGAGGGGTATGGAGCTGGCCGCGCCGGGAAATTCGGTTTCGTGAGAAGTGCAGCCAGTCGACAAAAAAAGAGCCCGGCTTTCGCCGGGCTCTTTCGTGTTGCGGATGTCGCGTCTGGATTACTTGAACTTGTACTGCAACTGCGCCGAGATCTC
>JBIITV010000199.1:0-6988 GCA_044340325.1 Lysobacteraceae bacterium | reverse complement strand
CACTGCAGTTCTTCGGCGTCGCGACCGACGCCGGCGGTGCGGATGATGACGCCCATCTCGTCCGGGATCGCCAGCACATCCATCGCCGCTTTCAGCGCCGCGCGGTCGTCGCCTTCGATCCGGCGCGAGACGCCGCCGGCGGTGGGCGAGTTAGGCATCAGCACCATATAGCGGCCGGCCAGCGAGATGAACGTGGTCAGGGCCGCACCCTTGTTGCCGCGTTCTTCCTTGTCGACCTGGACCACGATCTCCTGGCCTTCGCGCAGCAGTTCCTTGATTCCGGCCTTGTGGTGGTCGACACCGGCCTGGAAGTAGTCGCGCGAGATTTCCTTCAGCGGCAGAAAGCCGTGTTTTTCGCCGCCGTATTCGACGAATGCCGCTTCCAGCGACGGTTCGAGCCGGGTGATGCGGCCTTTGTAGATGTTGGATTTTTTCTGTTCCTTGGACGGCCGTTCGATATCGACGTCGTAAAGCGTCTGGCCTTCAACGATCGCGACGCGCAGTTCTTCTGCCTGCGTCGCATTGATCAGCATGCGTTTCATGGTCTTGCGTTCCTCTCGCGCATCAACCCCGCCTAGATAGCGGGCGCGCGGAACGCCATGGGCGTTTTCGCCTCTGGAGACTGCCGGCGGCACCGTCGCGCGCTCGTCCCGCCCTGGGGCGGGCCTGCCATGGGGCAGGCGCGCGGCATGCGCCGCTTCAAGTATTCCAGCGCTGCAACACCACGGCGAGCCGCGGGAGCGCTTGTTGTTCTGTAACGTGTAGCAGGCCGGCCGCCTGCTCCGGCAGCGCTTGGGGCGCGACGATGCGGCGGCACGGGACGTGTTCAGCTCAAGTGTCTGACGCACCCGGCGACAACCGGCGCTGCCGACAAGCCGCTAACATGGCCGCCCCGAGGGCGGTGGTCGCGTACTGCATCGGATATCGCGGGGGAGGCGGGCTTTCGGCCCATTCGAGCGACGCGACGCCAAAGCGTCTGTCGCTAACTCCCTGCGAAATCAACCCCTTATATCGCGGCGC
Organism: Lysobacteraceae bacterium; assembly: GCA_044340325.1. Classification (GTDB taxonomy): domain Bacteria; phylum Pseudomonadota; class Gammaproteobacteria; order Xanthomonadales; family Xanthomonadaceae; genus Lysobacter_I. Next base: position 5,968 of record JBIITV010000199.1, on the reverse strand, counting down.
GAGTGTAACAGATCACCACACCGGATCACGAGTCCCATAACTGATAGCAGCATGACTCATAGCAGCATGACCCATGGCAGCACGACTCACCACAGCAGGAACCACCACAACATGACTGAAGACGGCACGGCTTACCCAGCGCCCACTCCGCGACCCACAGGCAAGGTCCGACTTGTCCGTGTCGACGAGGACCGTGCCGACCAGCGGCTGGACAATTTTCTGTTTGGGCAGCTCAAGGGGGCGCCCAGGTCATTGATTTACAAGATCATCCGAAGCGGACAGGTGCGCGTGAACGGTGGTCGGGCCAAGGCTGAGACCCGCTTGGAGGGTGGCGATGAAGTGCGGATTCCTCCGGTCACACTGGTCGAACCGGGCGAAAAGGGGACCCCGGCGCGCGGCCTGCTCGACGCCATGGCCGCCAGCATCGTGTTCGAGGACGCCCGGCTGCTGGCGATCAACAAGCCCACCGGTGTCGCCAGCCATGGCGGCAGTGGGATCAGTTTCGGCGTGATCGAGACCCTTCGCGCCCTGCGCCCGAAAGAGACGCTTGAGCTGGTCCATCGCCTGGACCGCGATACCTCAGGGCTGATGATCATCGCCAAGAAGCGTTCGGCCCTGACCGAACTGCAGGCGCTGATGCGCGAAAGCGACGCCGACGACGGTCGCGGTATCGCCAAGCGCTATCTGGCCCTGTTGGTCGGCCGCATGCCCGACGGCACCATGAGCGTCGATGCGCCGCTTCACATCGGCTTGCGCCAGGGCGGCGAGCGTCATGTGCAGGTGCATGCGGGAGGCAAAGCCTCGCTCAGTCATTTCCGGGTGCTGGAGCGTCGCGGCGGACATTCGTACTGCGAAGTGAGGATCGAGACCGGTCGCACCCACCAGATCCGCGTCCATGCCCAGCATATCGGCCATCCGGTTGCGGGCGACGACAAGTATGGCGATGAGGCGGTCAACAAACGCCTGCGCGAACAGCTCGGTCTCAAACGCCTCTTCCTGCATGCGGCGTCGCTGGAGTTCGCGCTGGACGGCGGTCGCGTGCCGTATCTGCTGGATGCGCCCCTGGCGAGCGAGCTGGTGGAAGTGCTGGATCGTTTGAAGTAGTTCTTCTTGGCAATCCGGGCCGCAGCAGATCGGCCCGGGTCTGCCGTCTCGCTTCAGCGACGCGTATCCGCCGCCATCTGCTCAGCGCGCCGCCAGATCTCGCCGCTGTCGGTGATCGCCCAACCGTTGCCGGCGGCGTCCACGGCCACGCGCTTGCCGGCGCCCTGCACATCGACCCAGTTGCCGGCGTTGTTCCAGCGATGGATCGCATTGCCATCGCCGTTGCCGCGCTTGCAGTCGACCGCATACACATCGTTGCCGTTCGCTGCCACATCGATGAAGCAGCCCGGCCTTTTCACCCAGCGGGTTTGGTGCCATTCGAAAATCTGGTTCTGCCGGTTGATCGCCCAGGCAGTGGCGCCGACCGAGATGCGCACCGCTGCGCCGGGCATTTCTTCCCAGCCGCAATAATCCTTTTCGCCACCGGCGATGCCCCCCGAAGGGCAGGACATCGAGCGCGAGATGGCGTTGCCGCCTTCGCCGTTGGGCTGGGAGGTGATCAGCCAGATGCCGGCGCGACCGGCGCCGACATCGGTGACCTGCTGGCCGTTCGGGGTGCCGCGCGGTTTCCACTCGCCGTCGTTGATGCTGGAATACAGCATCGCATCGCCGCCGATCGTATAGCTGTTGCCGGCGAACGTCGCGATGGCGCTGCCGTGCCCGGCCACGCCGAGCAGCGCGAACGCGCTGCCGTTCCAGCGGTAGATCTGCGACGAGCCATGGCTGTTGGGCAGGACATCGCAGCCGGTCACATAGATCACGCCGTTGCCGCCGCCGGCGATGTCGCGCGCGCAGCCGGCCACGCGCACCCAGCGCGCTTCCCGATCGACCAATTGAGGTGCGCGCACTGCTGCGCCGGATGGGGCTGCAGAACTCCTGGACTCGGCGTGTTTGCCCCAGTCCGGCGGCGAGGCCGATGCGCTCGATGCGAGCGTAAGTGCGATGGCGAGCGCGGCGGCGAGTCTGGCGATGACGGCATAGGCGGCATAGCGATGCATGTTGAAAGCCTTTCGATGAGGGTGTGGAGATGAGGGCGCACGGCGGCGCATCTTGTGTTTGAAGACGTCCGCGACAGCGGAAAAGAATCAGCCGAAGACGAGAAACAGCGATAACACCATCGGCGCGATCCAGAGTGTCCTGCGTCGCGCTGGCATCGCCGCAGCGAACAGCCACAGCAGAGCGACCGCGCCTGTGCGGATCGGGCCGAGCAGCCAGTCGATCGGCGTGTAAACCGCGGCGAGATACATCCGCTTGTGCGGATAGACCCGCATCTCGACGGTTTCGCCGACCGAATAGAAGCGTCCACCGGAGAGCTTGGTAACGCGGTAAGCGTGGCCTTCGATCCGTGGATTCACGACCGCACGGCCGAGATAGCAATTGGCCCGGTGCCGGCCGCTGCAGCTGTCGGCTGCGACGGTCACTTCGCCGACCGCAGGCTCGCCGGCCTTCAGCAGCCATACCCGCCAACCGACCTGCAGCGCTGCGTACATCAGTGCCGCGATGGTCATCCACAGCAGTACTTTCCGGTGCGGGGGCATGCCAGGCTGCGGAAAGCGGATCGACGCATCGGCCTGCACATTGTCGAGCGTGTTCATGGCTGGTTTCTGCGGCTAGAAGCGTGCGAGCGCGGTCTTGGCCGCTGCGGCCAGACGCGGACAGAGCGATGCATGCTGCTCGCCCCTGGTCATCCCGGTGACGTTGAGCGAGAGGATTGTGGTGCCGACGCGCACGACGAGCTGCTGGGCTGCGACCAGATCGGCATTGCTGGCCGAACACCATGCGGCATCGCCGAGGCCTTCGATGGCTTCGCCGGATTTCGCTGTTTTCTCGCCGCGCTGGTCGTTGACCGCTGCGTTGAGATCGGCGGTCATGCCGGTCAGCCCGTCGTACAGCGCGGCGCTCTCCGCAGGCGTATCGCCGCGGATGATCTGGACCATCAGCATCGTGACCCTGCCGGGGTGGTCGCTGCTGGCCCACATGCAGTTTTCGGGATCATCGGCCATCTGGCCCACGCTCTGGCCGAGCACGGCCTGCGCGTCTTCCGCAGTGAGCAGGGTGCAAGCGCGCGGCAGCGGCGCTTGTGGTGCGGCGGAGGCTGCGGCCGGGTCGTTGGCCGAGGGCCACTGTGAAGAGGACGCGCTGTCGGTGTTTTTGCCGCAGCCTGATAGCAGGGCGACGGCGACGAATGTGGACAGCAGGAATCGACTGGTCATGGCGGTGAACCTCACAGTGCGGGAGCGGCGACGCCGCGGTAACGGTGGCGCACTTTGGCGTCGGCGGTGGACTGCGCATGGACCAGCCCGTCGCTGCCGATGTAGGCCTTGGCTTCACCTGCGGACGGCATGCCCGGAATCTTCAGGGTGTAGGCATAGACGGTGGTCGGAACGCCTTCGACGGTTTCGCTGCCGAGCCTGCGGCAGCCGCTCATCGGATAGGTGCCGGCGCGGATCGCAGCGGTGAGTTTGCGTTCGGCGGCGAATACATCGACCTTGAGCGCGCTCCATTTGCCGCCGACACGCGAGTAGGCGCGACCGCCGACGACGATGATTTCCATCTTGATTCCACCGGTTTCGGTGACGCTATGACGTGCCGGCTGGCTGGCGGCTTTTTCTGCGGCGCGCACATAGACTTCGCAGGCGGGTTCGAGTGCGTGCGCGGTGTTGGTCGCGATGGCGATGCAGGTCAACAGCGACAGGGCGATGGGTTTCATGATGACTCTCCGGCATGGTGTGGGGCGAAGGGCGGGCGAAAAAGCGCGCAAGCGGCGAGGGCAGGGCTTCATCTCGGTCTCCACTGGCGCCACGACGTGCGGTGATGCCACCACCACGATGCCGGCACCTGTGGCGCATAGCGCGGCCGGTAGGGCGCCAGGGCACACCAATCGATAGCGTCCGCTGCGCCGGCGGCCGAAGCGTTCTGCGGGGTTTCTCGCGGCGGACAGACGTCGCCAGTCGCGTCCGGCGGCGCTACGTTGTCATCTCCGTATCGGTACTCGACGATCGGATCGGGAAAGCGCGGCCAGTTGCGACTCGACTCCCCGAGGCGCATGGGCGGTGCCGTCGCTTGCGGTATCTCTGCTGGAGGTTCTGGCGGCTGTGCCGACACCTGCGTGCAGGCGATCGCGAGCACTGCGCAGCTCAGCGCGGATGGGATGCTCATTTCGCCTCCAGCCCAGCCGGTACCCAGACCCTGCAGTTGGCGCGGTATTGCAACCAACCGGGGTCGCCCAGTTTGGTCAAGGCCCAGTCGACGACGATGCGGTCGCCGTCGAAGCGTGCGCTGGCACTCGCATCCTGTCTGCCCTCAGTAGCGAAGGCGGTGACTTCTGCATCGCAATGCGAGGCGCGCATCCATGGCTCCAGCGTAACGGTGTATTGGTCGCTTCCGCGCACTGGGCTGCGGATGTCGTCGTCGGTGTAGTGACGGCCTCCCACGTAGACTGCGTCCCCGGAATTGCGCTGATCGGTCGATGACCCGAAGCATTTGCCGATGCCTATGCAGCGGCTGTTGGAGGGCATACGGAAACCGCTGTCGGTTTCGGTGTCGTCGTTCGCCGTGCAACTGCTCATTGCGCCCGCACCGGCACCCGCGCATTCGCGCACCCGGGCCTGCACCACCGGCATCAGCGAAAGCTGCCAGCGAGGCTCGAACGCGGCGTCCTTGCCAGCTCCGCGCACGCCGCCGGCGGTCGTCACTTCCACCGAAGCCGCGCCCGGCAGCGCCTTGACGATACTGCCCGGCAGCTGGGCGAGAATCTTGTCGCCGGACCAGTCGAGGATCTGCGCATCTTGCGCCTGGATGCGTCCGTACTGCGTGGGCAAAGTCACTCGCACACTGCCTGATCGATCGCCGAAGCACAGGCCCTGCACCACGAAGGCTGCCCCCGGTTGCAGCGCGCCGTCGTCCGCAGGTCGGATGCGGCTGATGCTTGGAGTGTTGCTGCTGTTCGCGCAGACGTATGCGGTAGCGTTGATCTTGTCGCCCTGCAGCGAGCCGTCCGGTTTGATCCGCGTCGCCGAATTCGAGCGCACTGCCGACGAGACGGCTGCGCTTTCGAGGTTGCGATAGGCGCTCTGCAGACGATCATTGGCGGCGGCACTGCCGGGCTGTGCTGGCGGTGGCGTGTTTTGACCGGGCGTTACTACGACGTTCGGGCTGCTGGTGGAGGGGCTGGCTGGCGTCTGCGTGCCGGCTGGCGGGGTGGAAGCCACCGGCGGTACTGTCGGACGAGTCGGTGATGGGTTGCCCCACGGCGCTGCGGGCGGCTTCGGTTTACGGGGTAGCGCGACCGGCGCCTGTTCCACGATCGGTACGCGCGCATCACTGTCGCCGCGGCCGGGGATGGTCGAAGGAGCGGCCGGGCCGCTCTGCTGAGCGCCGTAGCCCTGTTCGGCGACAGTGGGCGCGGCGTGCGCGCACAGCGAAAGCGCCAGCAGCAAAAGCATCGGGATGCGCATGCTCATCTCCCTGCTCAGCGGCTGTCGGCGCGGCTGGCGTCGAAACGCTTCGCCAGTTCGTAGACGGCATCTTCGATAGCCTCGCGCAGCACGGCATCGAAGTTGTCCTTGCTGGTGGACTGGTGTTGCACTTCCGGACTGTAGGCAACGCCCGCTTTGCCTTTCTCGGCGCGGATGCGGTTGACGAGCGCGCCGACGCCGCCGACGCTGCGCGCCGAACCTTTCAGACGTTTGCGCACGCTGACGGCATCGATCACATCGCCGGTGTTGGCATCGACGATGCTGACGTCCAGGCCCAGTTCATCGCGGTTGCTGGCGCCGCCGATCTGCAGGCCGCCGATATTCAGGCCGTTGCTGCTTGTGCGGGTGCCGCTGCCAATCTCGGTGATTTCGGCCTCGAAAATGTA
>JBIITV010000066.1:0-24224 GCA_044340325.1 Lysobacteraceae bacterium | reverse complement strand
CATCGCCGTTGGCGCAAATGCGGTCGGCACCGACGATCACCCACTGCACCTGCCCTGTTTTCATCAGATGCGACGCGGCGGCATCGGCGATCAGGGTGGCATCGATACCGTCCTGCTGCAGTTCCCACACCGTCAGCCGTGCACCCTGCAGCCAGGGCCGGGTTTCGCCGGCGAACACGCGGTCGATACGGCCCTGGGCCACACCCGCGCGGATCACGCCCAGTGCGGTGCCGAAACCAGCAGTCGCCAGGGATCCCGTATTGCAATGCGTGAGCACGCCGCTGCCCTTGGCGATGAGATTCGCGCCGAGTTTGCCCATCTTGTGATTCGCGGCAAGGTCTTCGGCTGCGATCGCCTGCGCTTCGCGGAACAGCACGGTGCGCCAATCTTCGCCTGCATTGGCCAGTGCGCGACGCATGCGCGCCAACGCCCAGGCCAGATTGACGGCAGTCGGTCGCGCGGCATTGAGCTGTTGCATGACCGGTTCCAGCCGCTCGGCGGCCTCGGCTGCGGTTTCGATCGCTCCGGCACTGGTCGCGTCGAGCTCGCGCGCGGCGAGCACCACACCCCAGGCCGCAGCGATGCCGATCGCCGGCGCACCGCGCACGATCAGGGCATGGATCGCGACCGCGACCGCGCTGGAGGTGCTGCACGGCACGTATTCGACTGTGAACGGCAGTTTGCGCTGATCCAGGAGTTCGAGCATGTCGCCGGTCCAGCGGATCGGGCGGATGCGGTCGTAGCGCGCGTAATCGATATCGTCCTTCATCCGTGCATTCTACCGGTCCGGAAACGAAACGACCCGGCTCAGGCCGGGTCGTTGTCGAAACAGGGTCCGAGCGGATGATTCAGCGCGGGCGTTCCGCCTGTTCGTCGATGCCACGCTCCCGTGGCGCGGGCTGCTGCGCCTCGACGCCGGGCTCCGCAGCGCCTCCGCTGTCGCGACGGCGAACCTGACCAGGCGCCTCATCCTGCACCGGTCGCGCTTCGACGCGGCCGGGCGCTTCGTCCCGTACCGGGAGCGCTTCGACACGGCCAGGCGCTTCTTCCACCGGGCGAATACGACCGCGTCGGGCGGCGGCATCGACCCTGCCAGGACGCTCGGTCACATCTTCTGCCGGCGGACGTTGACGCTCCTGCACTGGAGGACGCTGTGTCGTCGGCACTGTCGTGGTGTCGCCGAGATCACCTGGAGGGCGCTCAGCGGAGACGTCCCGGAACACATCGAGGCGCTGACCGCCCGACATGCCTCCAGGCACGCCGCCCAAGTCGCCGGGCGGACGCTGGTAACCGCCGTTGTTGCCGCCTCGTCCCACGACGAACTCGGCGCGGCAGCCGCGGGTCACCCATACGCCGGTACGCGAGCGGCCCCAGGTCTGATTTTCGATGCAGGGTTTGTCCGACAGTTGACGCAGAAGACGGATGCTGCCGTTGCGACCGGCATTCAGGGCGCAGCTGTGACTACGGTTGTCGCGCGACTCGCAGCGCACCAGATCATTGCCGTAGCGGCCGTTGTTGTTGCCGTAGTTGCCGTAGTTGCCATAGTTGCCGCCATAGCCGTTACCGTAGCGATCATCGGCGCGGAACAGCGCGCGGCAGCCGCTGCTGACCCATACACCGCGCGAATCGCTGCCCCAACTCTGGCCGCGTACACAGGGGGTATTGGACAACTGGCGGATGAATTGAACGCGACCGCCGTAGCTGTTGCAGCGCTCGGTGCGTCCATCGCGCGATTCGCAGCGGAACAGCCCGTCGCTGTTGCCATAGCTGCCATAACTGTTATTGCCGTAGCCGTTGTTGTTGCCGTAGCCGGCATCGATGCGGAACTCGGCGCGGCAGCCGGAGCTGACCCAGACGCCGCGCGAATCGGTGCCCCAAGTTCGGCCGCGAATACATGGATTGCTGGAGAGCTGTCTCACCAGCTGCACATCGCCGCCGTAGGTGGTACAGCGTTCGGTGCGGCCATCTCGCGATTCGCAGCGGATGAGATCATCGTCGTCGTAGCCGTAGTTCGACCATTGCGCCTGAACCGTCGGGCTCAATGGCCCGGCCGCCGCGACGGACGCGATCAGGAAGAGTGTGTTGCGCATCGTTTCCAGCCCCCGAGTTGTGTGCCGCTAGCGTCGGTCCGGACGCATGAACGGCCGGCGAATTTCCGCCGAAGGTCTGAGGGCGGCGAAACGCCGTTCAGGAATCCGGCAACAGCGTCAAGCATGGCCGAAGTCGAACGCCAGGACATCGGCGATCCGGTCGGTATCGAGCATCGCCATCAGCAGGCGTTCGATGCCGAGCGCCACCCCGGCGCAGGCCGGCAAGCCTGCGGCCATGGCCGCGAGCAGCGCTTCGTCCAGCGGCGGCCGGGCCAGGCCGCGTTCCGCGCGAGCGGCATGGTCGCGGAGAAAACGCCCGCGCTGTTCGCCGGCGTCGGTCAGCTCGTGGTAACCGTTCGCGAGTTCCAGCGGGCCGAGATACAGCTCGAAACGCTCGGCGACTTCCGCTTCGCCGTCCTGCACCGCACGGACCTTCGCCAAGGCGCACTGCGAAGGCGGATAGTCGTAGACGACAAGAATGCCGCCGCGATCGAAACCCGGCTGCAACCGATGGGTCATCAACAGATCCAGCCAGTCGTCGCGCGTCAGTCCGCTCGCATCGATCTTGATGTCGCCGAGCGCCGCCTGCAGCGTGCGCTCATCGGCGGTGAAAGGATCGATGCCGAGGCGGTCGCGATACAGATCGCGAAAAGCGATCTTCACCACAGCGGCACGACGCTGCTGCAGCGCCAGCGCAGACTGCACGAGCTCAACGGTTTCATCGATCAAACGGTGATGGTCCCAACCGATGCGGTACCACTCCAGCATCGTGAACTCGGGGTTGTGGCGACCGCCGGCTTCGCCGTTGCGGAATACGCGGCCGAGTTCGTAGCAATCGCCGACACCGGCCGCCAGTAGACGTTTCAGCGCGAATTCCGGAGAGGTGCGCAGCCAGCGCGTGCACGACCCGCCGTCGGTACGGCCCGAGAATTCGAGCGAAAACGATTCGATGTTGGGGTCGGTATTGCCGGCGACCGACAGCACCGGCGTTTCGACTTCCAGAACATCGCGCTCGGCGAAGAACACGCGGATCGCCGCGTACAGCCGCGCGCGCAGACGCAGGGCATCGAGCGCAGCGGTCGGCTGCCACTCGCTCATGCGCCGTTGTTTTCGGCGAGGAACGCCAGCAGCTTCGCTTCGTCCCAGATCTCGACGCCCAGTTCCTGCGCCTTCGCGAGCTTGCTGCCGGCGGCTTCGCCCGCAACGACGATGCCCGTTTTCTTCGAAACGCTGCCCGAGACTTTCGCGCCCAGGGCTTCGAGCTTTGCGCCGGCCTCGTCGCGGGACATCGAGGCCAGACCGCCGGTCAGGACAACGGTCTTGCCCGCGAGCGGGCCTTCGCTGGAACGCTGCGGCGCGCCTTCCGGCCAATGCACACCGTTGGCACGCAGCGCGGCGATGACCTGGCGGTTGTGGGGTTCGGCGAAGAAATGCGCGATGCGCGCAGCAACGATCGGACCGACATCCGGCACCTGTCTGAGCATTTCCTCATCGGCCGCCATCAGCGGGTCGAGCGCGCCGAAATGGCGTGCGAGCGTCTTCGCCGTACTTTCGCCGACATCGCGGATGCCCAGCGCGAAGAGCACGCGCTCCAGCGCGGTGTCGTGGCTGGTATGGATCGCAGCGATCAGGTTTTCCGCCCATTTGCTGGCGACTTTGCCCGCCTTCACGGTTTCCGGCGTGGTGCCTTCGCGCTCGTCGGCGCGCCGCTTCATCGCGAGAAAATCGTCGAGCGTCAGCGTGTACAGATCGGCGACGGTCTTGACGTAGCCGAACTCGACGAGATCATCGATGATCCGCTCACCGAGACCTTCGATGTCCATCGCCCGCCGCGAGGCGAAATGGATCAGCGCCTGTTTGCGCTGCGCTGCGCAGAACAGGCCGCCGGTGCAGCGGGCGACGACTTCGCCCTCTTCGCGTTCGACCGCCGACCCGCAGACCGGACATTCCGTCGGCAGCGCATACGGTGGATGCAGCGGCTCGCCGGCGGCATCGTGCGGGCGGCGTTCTTCGATCACGCGTACGACTTCCGGGATCACATCGCCGGCACGGCGTACGATCACGCCATCGCCCACGCGCACGTCGAGGCGCGCGACCTGATCAGCGTTGTGCAGCGTGGCATTGGTGACGACCACGCCCGCGACCTGCACCGGCTGCAGCCGCGCGACCGGCGTCAGCGCACCGGTGCGGCCGACCTGCACGTCGATCGCTTCGACCACTGTCGCCTCTTCCTGTGCTGGATACTTGTGCGCGATCGCCCAGCGCGGCGCGCGCGAGACGAAGCCCATCGCGCGCTGCTGATCGTAACGATCGAGCTTGTAGACCGAGCCGTCGATGTCGTAGGGCAATTGATCGCGACGCGCGCCGAGGTCGCAATAGAACGCGAGCACGCCATCGACGCCGCGCGCGGTGCGCGCTTCCGGGCAGATCGGCAGGCCGAGCGTCTTCAGCCACGCCAGCGCCTGCGAATGCATGTCGATGCCGGCCGGCATCGCGCTGACTTCGCCCAGCGCGTATGCGTAGAAACTCAGCGGACGTTTCGCGGTCATGCGCGGATCGAGCTGGCGCAGGGAACCTGCGGCGCCGTTGCGCGGATTCGCCAACGTCTTTTCGCCGTTCGCCAACGCCCACGCGTTGTAGCGATCGAACGCGGCCTTGGGCATGAACACTTCGCCGCGCACATCGAGCACGTCCGGCACCGGGCCGGCATCGTCGCGCAGTTTCAGCGGAATGCACTTCACGGTGCGCAGATTGGCGGTGACATCCTCGCCGGTGTTGCCGTCGCCGCGGGTCGCGCCGCGCACGAATACGCCGTGTTCGTAGCGCAGACTGATCGCAAGCCCGTCGAGTTTGGGTTCGACCGAGAACATCGGCGCGCCGTCGCCGGTCTCCTTCTCGATGCGGGCGACGAAGTCCACGATCTCCTCGTCGGTGAAGGCGTTGCCGAGCGACAGCATCGGCACGCTGTGCGCGACTTCCTCGAATTTCGACGACGGCTGATTGCCGACGCGCCGGGTCGGCGATGAAACGTCGGCGCATTCCGGATGCGCGGCTTCAAGCGCTTCGAGTTCGCGCATCAGCCGGTCGTATTCGGCGTCCGGGATCGAATTGTCGTCGAGGATGTAATAGCGATAGTTGGCGTCCTCGATCTGACGACGCAGTTCGGCGATGCGGGCGGCGGGTTCGGTCATCGTTAGCTCTTCGTAGCCCGGGTAAGGCCAAAGGCCGCACCCGGGGGTTTTCGCGAACAGCCCCGGGTGCGCTGCGCTTACCCGGGCTACGGTCGCCATACGGTTACCAGCGGGTGTTCTTGGAAATCGGCGGCGCTTCATGCTGGCGGTCGTAAGCGCGCAGGTCGTCGCGAATGTGCGCGATGCGCTGCCGGCCAAGCGCGTTGCGGGATTCGTCCAGCACCACGCCGTCGAGCAGTTCGGCCATGCGCTGCGCGGTCGGCAGCATTTTTTCCCAGGCATCCAGCGCTGCGATCGGCGCCGGCAGGGTCAGGAAGAAGGCGATCGCCGGCGTTTCCAATGCCTGGATCTCGGTCATCTCGAAACTGCCGGGCTTCTTGATGTTGGCGACGCTGAAGATCGGCGCGCTGTCGGCGCGGCCGTCCATCAATCGGTGGAAGATGCTCATATAGCCGTAGCTGAGCCCCGTCTTCTCGGCCGCGACGACGATATCGGGGCCGCGCAGTATCTGGCCGGATCGCGCGGCAACATAGAGGGTGACGATCTTGTCGAAATCCTCGCGGTCGCGCTTGCCCACTTCCGGACCGGACGGCGGTGGCGCTTCCTGCAGCGGCATCGATTCCTGGGCAAAGACCACATCGTCCTGCCCGGGCAGTCCGCTTCGGCCATCTGCCGGCATCCGCGATGCTGTCTGCGGCGGAATGCGCTCGCCGGACTCGTCGCGAACCTTGCGGCCCTGACTCGGCTTGCGCGGCCGGCCGAAAAAATAGATCGCGGCGAGCAGCAGCGCGCCCGCGATCACGATCCCGATACGCAACCACCAGATATCCGACATCGCGTTGACCTCGTGTATGAGTTAAGCCGCACCGGCGAGGCGCGCGGCCTCGGCCAGATCGACCGACACCAGGCGGCTGACGCCCGGCTCGCGCATGGTCACGCCGCTGAGCTGCTGCGCGGCTTCCATGGTCGCTTTGTTGTGGGTGACGAACAGGAACTGCACGTGTTCGCTCATTTCCTTGACCATCGCGGTGAAGCGGCCGACGTTGGCTTCGTCCAGCGGCGCGTCGACTTCGTCCAGCAGACAGAACGGCGCGGGATTCAGCTGGAAGATCGCGAACACCAGCGCGACGGCGGTCATCGCTTTCTCGCCGCCGGACAGCAGCGAAATGTTCGACACACGCTTGCCAGGCGGACGGGCCATGATCGCCACGCCGGTGTCGAGAAGATCTTCGCCGGTCAGTTCGAGATACGCGTGGCCACCGCCGAACAGGCGCGGATACAGCTCCTGCACGCCGGTGTTGACGCGGTCGAAGGTGTCCTTGAAACGGCCGCGGGTTTCGCGGTCGATCTTGCGGATCGCGTCTTCCAGTGTCTCCAGCGCGGTGGTCAGATCCAGATCCTGTGCGTCGAGGTATTCCTTGCGTTGCGCAGCTTCGGCGTGCTCCTGGATCGCGGCGAGATTGACCGGCTCCAGACGACGCAGTTTGGCGTCGAAATCGGCGACGATCTTTTCCCATGCGCGCGGATCGGCATCGGCATCCAGTGCGGCGACGACTTCGTCGAGCACGAAACCCGCGCCGACCACCGCTTCGGACAATTGTCCTGCCTTCAACGCCAGCGCCTGCTGGTCGAGTTTGCGCTGCGAGATCGCATCGCGCTGGACCACGGACTGCTCGTCGCGCTGATGCCGGGTCTGCTCGAAACCGCGCAGCTCGTTGTCCACGCCTTCGAGCCCGGCGCGCGCGGCAGCGAGATTCCGCTCGGCGAGCACGCGCTGTTCGAGGGCGGTCTGGCGCTCGCGTTCGAGCGTGACCACGGGGGCATCGCCTTCCGACAGCTGCGACGCCAATTCGCCGAGCCGGGCGTCGAGCTGGCCGCGCTGCCCGCCCATGCGGTCCAGCGCCTGCGCCAGCGCCACGACCTGCGCGCGCTGCGATTCCAGATTCAAAGCCACTGCATGCGCGGCATCGCGTGATTCGCGCGCGGCCTGGCGCGCCGCGTCGCGGGCTTCCGCGAGCGCTCGCCGCTCGGCTTCCAGCGTCTGCCGGGTACCTTCGAGTTCGCCCATCCGCGAGATCGCATCTTCCAGCCGCGAACGGGCTTCGCGGGCCTGCTGCGCGCTGTTGTCGATGGTTTCGATCAATTGGGCGATATCCGCATCGATCTTCTCGATCCGTGCGCGCGCCGAATCAAGGCGGCCCTGTTGGCTCTGCAACTGGCCGGCGAGTTCGGAGACGCTGCGATGCGCCGCATACAGCGTGCGCTGCGCGTCTTCGCGCTGCTGCTCGGCGGCGAGCATCTGGTCGCGCAGGCTCGCGATGGTGCGGTCGAGTTCGGCTTCGCGCTGTTGCAGCGTTTCGATCTGGGCGCGCAGCGTATGGATTTCGCGTTCGCGCAGCAGCGCGCCCTGCTTGGCCGCACCGGAGCGCACCACCCGCACCCACCCGGCGCCGACACGCTCACCGCTGCGGGTGATGACCGATTCCCCATCGCCGAGACCAGCGAGCAACCGGTGCGCATCAGCGAGCGTTTCAGCGACGTGGAGCTTCGACAGCATGCGCCGAATCGCCAGCGGGCCCTGCACTTTCGCCGCGAGCGAAGTGGGCGCGAAGACGGCGTCAGTCTTGTCTTCGGACACCAGCGCGATGCGGCCTTCGCCGAGTTCGCTCAAGGCATCGACCAGGCGCTCGGGCGATTCGACCAGCACGCCTTCGATCAGTTGCCCCAGTGCGCCTTCGACCGCGTTTTCCCAGCCGGCATCGACCGTCAGGACTTCGCCGACGCGGGTCGCGGAATCGAGCCCGCGCTGTTTGAGCCAAGCCACCGCCGCGCCCTGCTCCTGACCGAGCGCCGCATGCTGCAGCGCTTCGAGCGAGGACAACCGGCCACGTGCGGTCTGCGTCTGCTTGCGCACGTCGGCCAGTGCCGCCTGCGCATTGCGGACCTGATCCTGCAAGCCCAGCACCGCCTGCTTGCGGGTCTCGAGATCGTCGTTGAGGCTGTCGAGCCCGAATTTCTGGGTGTCGTGACGGTCCTGCAAGCCGGCGAACGCTTCGCCCAACGCGGTTACGTCGAGCGCACCGCGCTCATTGTTCAACTGTTCGCGGCGACGCTCCGCGTCCAGCGACTGGCGGTCGAGATAATCGACCTTGGTGCGTTCGACATCGCCGGCGCGCGCGGCCTCGCTCTGGGCACGGCTGTGCGCGTCCCAGCGCTGCTGCCAATCGGCGAGTCTGGTTTCGGCATCGTGCAGCGCCTGCTGCCGGTCCGCATCGGCGTCCTTCAGCGCGTCCAGCTGCGGCTCGGCATCGGCGATCTGCACACGCAGCGCGTCGAGCCGGGTCTGGTCGGTTTCGATATGCAGGCCGATTTCGGACAGCGCCTGCTGGGCCTCGTCCCGGGCACGCTGCAGACGCTGGCCGAGGTCGCGCTGATGCGCGATCTGCTGTTCGATGCGGGCAAGCGCGCCGCCCACCTCGTAGCCTTCCGCCTGCGCCTTGTTCAGCGCTTCGGCGGCGGCTTCGCGGCGGGCCCGGCCGAGTTCGATCTCGCGTTCGGCCTCGCGCTGTTCGGCGATGATCTGCTGCAGCCGGGTTTCTTCCTGCGACAACCCTTCGCGCAGCGCCTGCAGTTGGGCGTCGAGCAGCCGGAATTCCAGCGCCTTCCACTCCGCGTCCTTGATCCGGCGTTCGGCCTGGATCGACTGGTACTGCTCGGCCTGCCTGGCCTGCCGCGCCAGATGCTGCAGCTGTTTACCGACTTCCTCGCGCAGGTCGCCGAGGCGGTCCAGGTTCTCGCGGGTATGACGGATGCGGGTCTCGGTTTCCTTGCGGCGCTCCTTGTACTTGGAGATACCGGCGGCTTCTTCCAGATAGACCCGCAGTTCCTCGGGCTTGGCGTCGATCACCTGCGAGATCATGCCCTGTTCGATGATCGAGTAGCTGCGCGGCCCCAGGCCGGTGCCAAGGAACAGATCGGTGATGTCGCGACGCCGGCACTTGGTGCCGTTGAGGTAGTAGTTGCTCTGGCCGTCGCGGCTGACCTGGCGCTTGACCGAGATTTCGTTGAAGGCGGCGTATTCGCCGGCGATGGTGTGGTCGGCGTTGTCGAAGATCAGTTCGACCGTGGCCTGCGCCACCGGCTTGCGCGACGAGCTGCCGGAAAAGATCACGTCGGTCAGCGAGTCGCCGCGCAGGCGGCTGGCGGCGCTTTCGCCCATCACCCAGCGGATGGCGTCGATGATGTTCGACTTGCCGCAGCCGTTCGGCCCGACCACACCGGTCATATTGGTCGGCAGGTGCAGCGTGGTCGGGTCGACGAAGGATTTGAAGCCGGATAGCTTGATCGTGGAAAGACGCATGCGCTGATCGGATGCTCCGCCGGCCCGTCCGGAGGAAGCCGGCGCTGGCGCAGGTAGGGAAGTAAGTTGAAGAACAAGCGCCAAACAATTGATTTTGCTGGCGACAATCCGGCCTGACCGCCGCATCGTCCCGGCAGTATATAGAACGCGGCGGCCGGCGAAACTTACCCTGCGGCGGGCAGCGTCAGCCCGGTGCCGGGATCGAAGACATGCCATTGCCCCGGGGCCACGCGCAGCGGCAGGATCCGGCCCGGCTGCGGCAGATCCCCGGGCGCGAACCGGGCGATCAACGGGTGGGTGCCGTAGCGCAGGTAGGCGAAGGCTTCGCTGCCGACCGGCTCGATCACCTCCAGCTCGGCGCCGAAATGCGGCGTATCGTCCTCCGTGCAGCGCAGCAGGTGCTCGGGGCGCAGGCCGATATCGACCTCGCGGCCCATCCACGCCGGATCCAGCGCCAGACCCGGCAGCGGCAGCACCAGACCGTCGGTCAACGCCAGTCCCGGCGTCCCGCCCTCGGTAACCAGCCGTCCGCGCAGTACATTCATCGCCGGGCTGCCGAGGAACGTGGCCACGAACAGGTTGGCCGGCTGGCGGTAGAGCGCCATCGGCGTATCGATCTGCTGGATCTCGCCGTCCTTCATCACCACGATCCGCTGGCCGAGCGTCATGGCCTCGATCTGGTCGTGGGTGACGTAGACCATGGTCGCGCCCAGGCTACGATGCAGGCGGGCGATTTCGGTACGCATCGACGTGCGCAGCTTGGCGTCGAGATTCGAGAGCGGCTCGTCGAGCAGAAACACCTTCGGCTGCCGCACCAGCGCGCGCCCCAGCGCCACCCGCTGGCGCTGGCCGCCGGACAGCGCGGCCGGGCGGCGCTGCAGCACGGCCCCCAACTCCAGGGTCTCCGCTGCGGCCTGGATGCGCCGGGCGATCTCGGCTTTCGGAAAACCGCGCAGCTTCAGCCCGAAGGCCAGATTCTCGGCCACGGTCATGTGCGGGTACAGCGCGTAACTCTGGAACACCATGGCGATATCCCGGTCCTTGGGCGCGACGTCGTTAACGGTGCGCCCATCGATGGCCAGCGTGCCGTCGCTGATCGCCTCCAGCCCCGCGATCATCCGCAGGAGCGTGGACTTGCCGCAGCCCGACGGCCCGACCAGCACCAGCAGCTCGCCGTCGGCCACCTCGACACTGGCGCCGGCCACGGCGACGTGACCGTCCGGATAGACCTTGCGAAGCCGATCGAGCACCACTGTCGCCATCGTCATTCCTCGTCCGGGCCCGTCGGACCCGGCCCGTCGCGGCATAGAAAATGCCGGAAACCGGGAAGGGGTTACAGACCGCAAACCTTGATGTAGTCTTGATGTAACCGTTTACATGCCGCTCCCGCATCATGCCATCGAAGCCGCATCCAAGGAACCCCGACGTGCCGCCCAACCACGACAAGACGTACGCGTTCCCCCCCGGCTTTCTCTGGGGCGCCGCCACCGCCGCCCACCAGATCGAAGGGTCGCCGCTGGCCGACGGCGCCGGCGCCAGCATCTGGACCCGGTTCGCGCACACCCCCGGAATGACGCTGAACGGGGATACCGGCGACATCGCCTGCGACCACTACCGGCGCTGGAAAGACGACGTGAAGCTGATGCGCGACCTCGGCCTGCAGGCCTATCGGTTCAGCGTGTCGTGGTCGCGGATCCTCCCCGAGGGCACCGGCCGGGTGAACCAGGCAGGGCTGGATTTCTATTCGAAGCTGGTCGACGAACTGCTGGCCAACGGCATCGAGCCGCTGCTCACGCTGTATCACTGGGATCTGCCCGCAGCGCTCGATGACAAGGGCGGCTGGCTCAACCGCGACAGCGCCGACTGGTTCGCCGAATACGGCAGCGTGCTGTATCGCGCGCTGGATGGCCGGGTGAAGAAATGGGTGACGCTCAACGAACCGTGGGTGATCACCGACGGTGGTTATCTGCACGGCGCGTTGGCCCCTGGGCACCGCAGCAAGTACGAGGCGCCGATCGCTTCGCACAATCTGATGCGCGCGCATGGCGCCGCCGTGCAGGCGTATCGCGCCGAGGGCGAACACGAGATCGGGCTGGTGGTGAACATCGAGCCGAAATATCCCGCCAGCGACAGCGCTGCGGATGCTGCAGCGACGCAGCGCGCGCATGCCTACATGAACGAGCAGTACCTGCACCCCGCCCTGCTCGGCCGCTACCCGCCGGAGCTGAAGGAAATCTTCGGCGACGCCTGGCCGGATTTCGATCCCGAAGACTTCAAGCTGATCGCGCAGCCGCTGGATTTCGTCGGCATCAACTACTACACCCGCAGCGTGACCCAGGCGAACGACAGCTACCCGCTCAAGGCCGGCGCGGTGCGCCAGCCGCTGGGCACTTACAGCGAAACCGGCTGGGAAGTCTTTCCGCAGGGCCTGACCGATCTGCTGCTGTGGTTCAAACAGACCTACGGCGACCTGCCGGTGTACATCACCGAGAACGGCGCCGCATTCTTCGACCCGCCGGTCGCCGAAAACAGCCGCATCTGCGACCCGCTGCGCATCAACTATCTGCACAAGCATTTGCGCACGCTCCACGATGCCATCGCTGCCGGCGTCGACATCCGCGGCTACATGGTGTGGTCGTTGCTCGACAATCTGGAATGGTCGCTCGGCTACTCCAAACGCTTCGGCATCGTCCATGTGAACTACGGCACTCAGGAACGCACGCCCAAAGACAGCGCGCACTGGTATTCCGAGGTCATCGCCAGCCACGGCCGGAAACTCGACGAGCCATCGCCCTACTGATTTCTGCTCGCTCCCTCCTCCACTTGAGCAGGTGCGCCCCGACAACGCCGACCCTCCGGCGGTCGGGGCTTTTTTATGATGATCGCTCAGCGCAACGCGATCACCACCTCGGCCGCAGTCGATGCGATACGCAGTTCGCCGTCGCGCCATTGCGCCGGCTTGCCGTCGATGGTCGTGGGGCCCGGCTGCACATCCGACAGCGGCCACGGCAGTACCGCGCCGCCGGAAGGCAGTCGCGTTCCTTCCACGAACCGCAGCACCAACCGTTTCGGTTCGCGCCGCAGCGCGTAGCCCAGCCGCCCCTGCGGCGTACGCAGACCATCGATGGCGATGCCGTCGCCATCGAGCCAGCGCGCGGGAACGCCTGCCGCCAGCACCAGAGCGTCGTCCGCCTCGCGCGCATACGCGAACATGTCCAGCGCCGAGCGCATGAAATCCGAAGCGACCCAGGCGTGCGGCAGATCCCCGAGGAAAAACGGCTTGCGCGGCGTACGCGATACCACCTCGCCCCACTGGTTCCAGCCGCGCGGCGCGCGATCGTCGAAGAAGAAATTCACCGCATGCCATGCCCTATCGCGCCAGCCAAGGCGCACGAACGCACCGACATTGCGCCATTCGTAGGGCGTGTAATCCTTCCACTCGCGCTTGCCGTCCCGGCGTTGCTCGAATTCGCGCCAGTAGCGCTCGAACGTGTTCTGCAGCAGATCCTGCGGCAGGATGCTGTCCGGAAGCCCCGCCTGCTCGCCGCCGGGCGCCAGCGCGATGGTGGTCGAGGTCGGATCGAAGTCTCCGAGTTCGGCGGCGCCCGGCAGAAAATCGATCCCATGCCGCGCGGTGGCCGCGCGCAGCGAGGCGCCGAGATCGGCGCGGAAACGGTCGCGTGCCGCCGTCATGCGCGCGGCGTCTTCATGCTTGCCCAGACGCTCCGCGATCCAGACCGCGTCCTTGTAGCCGCGCAGCGCCCAGAAGTTGTCCCAGTACGAATGCATCGGTTTGGCCGAATAGCCTTCGTGGCTGATCGACGCCGGCATCATCCCGTAGAACGCGGGATCGATCGCGCGATTGGCTTCGGTGCGCTCGCTGGCGCTGAGCGTTTCCATGTACTCGAACGCGCCGCGCACATGCGGCCACATTCTGTCGAGGAACGCATCGTCGCCGGTGTGCCGCGCGTAATCGGCGATCGCGAAAATCAGTTCGCCGTGGCTGTCGTTTTCAGGCACCGGGTCGCTGCCGCGATCGTCGACGCAGCACGGCACCTTGCCGTTGTCGAACTGGTAAGGGGCGTACCAGTCGATGTATTCGCGCACGGCATCTTCGCGACCCATGCGCAGCAGGCCTTCGGCGATCATCGCGCCATCGCGGATCCAGCTGCGCGCATACGATCGCGTGCCCGGCTGCAGGCGCGGGCCGATGCGCGAGATCAACTGATGCGCCAGCGCGGTGCGCAAAGTATCGACCAGCGGCTGCCCTTCCGCAGGCACATCGATGCGGACGGTGTCGAGCGTGTGCCGCCAACGATCGGCAACGATCGGCTGACGCTGTTCTGCCGTGCAGGGATTGCCCTCGCATGGCAGCCCACCGGTCAGCGGGATCGTCAGCGCGACTTCGCGCGACTCGCCAGGCTGCAGACGCATGCGATAGCCCATCGCGCCGGACGCGAGCCCGGTCGAGTCGTGCACCGCGGTGGTCGTTGGCCACGCAGACGCAAGCAGATGCGATGCCGCCATACCGCCATCGAAAGTCGTGGCGAATGCCAGGTCCGGCGCATGCTGCGCATAGACGCGCTTGCGGCCGGCGACGCTGACGACAGCGCCGTCGATAGCGAGCGTTTCGATGCGACTGACGCCACCGATGGTGTTGAGGAACTGACTCGGTGGATTGACCTGGAACGGCTGCACCGCCAGCGCCAGCGTGTAGTCGCGGGCCACATCGCCGGGATTGCGCAGCACATAGCGCGCGATCAGCTGCGAATCCGCCTGCGTGCCGTCGGCGAACGCCGTCACCCGCAGCTGCGCGTCGGCATGCACCCAGTCGACGCTGGGGATCGGCAGGTATCCATCCTGCAGCGACTGCGACACCGCAACATCGGCCCAGCCCAGCCGCTTGCCATCGACGATCACGAATGGCTCGATGCTGAAACCACCTTTCGCGACTTCGACAGCGCCGTCTTCGCCGATCAGACCTTGTTCGGTACCGCCATCGATACCGAGAATCGTCCAGTACGCCTGTTCGCCGCTGAAACCGCGCGGAAACAGCCCACGCGGCGATTCCTTCGCGACCGATGCCACGACATCGTTCGCGGTCGCCCCGAAGGCCAGCGGCTCGACGCGTGCTTCGTTCAAGGCATAGCCTGCACCCGGGCCATCGCGCAATTCGATCGCGATATGGCGCGCTTCCGATTCCGGCAGTGCGATCCAGTCGCGTCCGCCGTTGCCGCCTGCGACCACGCGCAGCTCGCGCCAGCGATGGCCGTCGTCGGACATCTGCACGGCATAATCGGAGGCATGCGCGCCTTCGGCCCAGTCGAGGCGCAGCCCGCCGAATTCGGTATCGCGGCCCAGATCGAGAACTAGACGCTGGATGCCTTTGCCGGCATGCCAGGCGGTGCCGGCATCGCCGTCGATCGCCTGCTTCGCTTCGCCGCGCGCCGAGGTCGCGGTTGCGCCCGCGACCTCGGGCAAGGGGCGATCCTCCGGCAACGCCGTGAAGGTCAGCGCATCGAAGCAGACTGCGCCTTTGCCGCCGGAACTGTTGTTGATGGTGAACTCAAGCTTGGCGCTGCTGCGCAGCTTCGGGTCCGCGCCCGGCCCCCAGGCCTTGCCGATATGCCTGCGTTTGTAGCGTATCGGCGCCCATTCCTGCGGATAAACGTACTTCGGTCGATTCACCCACCAGACGTTGTCGCCGCTGGCGTCGATGAGTTTGAACTGAAGGTCGTTGTCGGGCGATTTTCCGCGCAGTTGGAAGTCGAAACGATAGTTGTCCGGGTACGCGATGGCGATATCGCGCTGCATTCCGACGTAGCCGGACACGCCGTTGAAGTCGTAATCGAGACACAACCCGCCGTCTTCGGCGCGGATGCTGCCGCTGACCTGGGTGGAGGCGATGACGCGCCATGCGGATGGGTCGTCGAAGGTGTCGAGAGTGGTCGTGGCAACTTTTGCCTGCGCATTGCCGACCAGCGTCAGCAGGCATACCATCGCGCAGCTACGAAGCAGAGTCATGTTTGGAGCACCTCGCAATTGGATGTCCGGGAAGTGGACGCGCCTCTTGGCCCTCAGCCTTTGACACTTCCCAGAAGAAGACCCTGGATGTAATACCGCTGCAGCATCACGAACAGCAGCAGCACCGGCAGCACCGTGAGCACCGCGCCGGCCATCATCATTTCGACATCCTGGATGTGTTCGCGCGACAGCGAGGCCAATGCGACCGGCAGCGTGTAGTTGGTCTGATCGGTCAATACGATCAGCGGCCACATGAAGTCGTTCCAGCTGCCCATGAAGGTAAAGATCGCCAGCGTCACCAGCACCGGTTTGAGCATGGGCAACACGATCCGCAGGAAGATCAACCATTCGCCGGCGCCGTCGATGCGCGCAGCTTCGATCAGTTCGTCGGGGATCGAGCGCGCGTATTGGCGCACCAGAAAGATGCCGAAGATCGAAGCGAGCCCCGGCACGATCACGCCTGCATAGCTGTTGACCAGCCCCATCTGCTTGAGCATCAGGAACAGCGGCAGCATGGCGACCTGGGACGGGATCACCAGCGCCGCGAGCAGCAGTTTGAAGATGCGCTCGCGACCGGCGAAGCGCAGTTTGGCGAACGCATAGCCGGCCATGGTGTTGATCAGCAGCGACAGTGCGGTGATAGTCGATGCCACCAACACGCTGTTGGCGAAATAGCCGCCCATGCCGATGCGTTCGAACAGCGCGCGGTAATTGTCCAGAGTCATCGAAGACGGCAACAGCGGCGGCGGGAAGCGGCTGGCCCCGCCTGCGGGCATGAACGAGACCGACAGCATCCACAGCAATGGCGCAAGACTGAGCGCAGTCAGCGCAAACAAGCCGACGTGCACCAGCAGCGCGTGACTGCGAGAGTCGCCGACTGGTTTCCCGGCATGTTGTCCGGCGTGTTGTGCAGCGGTCGCACTCATACCATGCCCTTCCTGCGGCCGAACCGCATCATCGCGGCGGTCACCGCGAGGATGATCAGGAACAGCATGAACGCCACCGCCGATGCCCGGCCGAGGTTCCACCAGCGGAAGCCTTCCTCGAACATGAAATACAGCACGCTGACCGTGCTCTGCAGCGGGTCGCCGCGAGTCATCACATAAGGTTCCGCGAATAGCTGGAAGTACCCGGCAACGGTGATCACGCCGACCACCATCAGCACCGGCCCGAGCATCGGCAGAGTGATGTGCAGGAATTGTCGCCAGCGCGAGGCGCCATCGATGCGGGCGGCCTCGTAGAGATCCTGCGGAATCGCCTGCAGACCGGCGAGAAAGATCACCATGTTGTAGCCGAAGTTCTTCCACACCGCGAGCAGGATGATGGTCGGCATCGCCCAGCGCGGATCGCCCAGCCAGTCGATCGCGGGAATGCCGAGATGACCCAACGCCCAGTTCACAAGCCCGTAACTGGTGTGGAACAGATAGCGCCAGATCACCGCGACCGCGACTAGCGTGGTCACCACCGGCGCGAACAGCGCGGTGCGGAAGAACGCGCGGAAGCGCGCGGCCGGCGCGTTGAGCAGCAGCGCCGCGCCGAGCGACACCGCGATCGAAAGCGGCACGCCGACGATCACGAAATAGAAGGTATTGGCCAGCGACTTCCAGAACAGCGGCGTCTGCAGCAGCGCCGCATAGTTGCCGAAGCCGACGAAGCGCAGGTTGCGCCAGTCCGCGAGCGCGTACAGATCGAAATCGGTCAGGCTCAGCAACAGCGCAGCGAACACCGGCAGCCCGAAGAATACGCCGAGCACGATCAGCGCCGGCCCGACGAACACCCAGGCCGCCAGCGAGCGTTTCATGGTGCCACTTCCATACGCGACGCGCGCTGCGCCTCCACCCAACGGCGTTTTTCCAGCAGCGCATCGACGCTGGCATCGAGCTGGCGCACGGCAGCCTCCTGCGTCTGACCGCCACGCACCACGCGCTCGCTGGTCAGCCGCAGCTCCTGGACGATTCGCTCCCACTCCAGCACCTTCGGGGTCGGTTTCGCGCGTTCCAGCTGATCGCGGAACGCCAAAGCATACGGATCACTGCGCAGCGCCTCGCGTTCCCAGGTACTGCGGCGCGGCGGCAGATCGCCGATCTCGGCGTGGAATTTCTCCTGTATTTCCGGGCGCGAGAGAAATTCGACGAACGCCCAGGCGGCATCTTTGCGCGGCGAGTTGCGGAACAGCACAAGACTGGTGCCGCCGGCGATGCCCGCGCCCAATCCGTCCGGGCCCGGCAGCGGTGCGGTTCCCCACGCGTCCTTGAGTTCCGGTGGCGCGCGTTTGCGGAATTCGCGGATATTCCAGGGCCCGGAGACATAGAACACGAACATGCCGTTGAAGAATTCGTCCCAGACATTGGAAATCTGGGTTTCGGACATCGGCGGCGCCAGATCCTGTTCGAACATCTCCGCATAGAAACCGAGCGCTTTCCTGAAACCGGCGCTGTCGAAGTTGCTGCGGCCGTCGATCAGCAGCGGCTCTTCCTGCTGCAGCGCCAGCGACAGCAATTGCTCGAATTCATTGAGCGGTAGCAGGATCGCATAGCGGCCCTTGCCGCGCTGACGCTTGATCGCCGTCATCGCGTCCATCCACTCCACCCAGGTCTGCGGTGGCTTGTCGTATCCGGCGGCGGCCAGCAGATCCTTGCGATAGAACAACAGCCGCGTATCGACATACCACGGCACGCCGTAGAGATGGCCGTCGACCACATTGGTGTCCCAGATGCCTTCGAAATAATCCGCCTGCTCGACGACGGCGGAAGCGTCGACACGGCGCTGCAGCGGCTCCAGGGCATTCAGCTCTGCGAACTCCGGCACCCAGGTATTGCCGAGCTGGCAGAGGTCCGGCAGCGCATCGGCCGCATACGCCGTCAGCAGTTTCTCGTGCGCCGCAGTCCAGGGAATCTGCTGCAGCTCGACGCGCAGGCCCGGGTGCTCGCGCTCGAACTGCGGAATGAGCGCGCCGACCACCTCGGCCTCTCGACCCATCGCCCAGAAGCGGATCGCCACGCGGTCGTCCGCGCGCCGGCATGCGGTCAGTCCGATCAGAATGCACAACAGGGCCGCGATGGCGCGCATGGGACGACCTTACCGCGTCGGCGCAGGCAATGACGATGGCGATCGCGATGGCGATGGCGCAGCCAGCCATCCGCCTTCGAATCCCGCGCGCTCGAGCCCGCGACGGATATACGGGTTTCGCTTCATGACCGTCCAGACGAAACCGTCGCGGTGGTTCGCGATCATCGCGAGGATCGGCCCCTGATCGATGCCGAGATAATCGCCGGCGAACCAGCCTTGGCCAGGCACGACTTTACCGGTGACCAAGGGGACGTCGTACTCGAAACTCGGATTGAAGGCATCGAGAAACCCGTAACGCCCGTAGAGATGCTCGCCATAACGCGTGCGAAGCGCTTCGGCGGCCGGCACCACAAGCTCGGGTGCGAACGGCAGCGAAGCCAGTGCCGCCGTCGGCGCCAGGGTCCCGTCGTCGAAACCGTCGACCAGGCCCGCGCCGCGGGCGCTGTAGCCTCGGAATTCGCGGAGTTCGCCGCGATAGCGCTGCGTCGTGCCTTGCGGACCGTCCGAGGCGGTCAGTCCCCACACCTCGCTGTCGTAGCCTTTCCAGCCCATCGGATTGGCGACCGCATACGCATGCTGCGCGAGGGTCGCACGACGACTGTTTTCGAAATAGTCGAAACCGCGCGCACGCATGTAGTCGTCGCGGATGCCGCGGAAATCGATCCACACGTGGCTGTATTGATGTCCGAAATGCGGCGCGAAACCGAGATGCGTCTGCCCCCGGTAAGTACCCCAGCTGCGGTCGTAGGTTCGGGTCCACGCCTGCCAGGACTCGGGCCCGACCGGGTGCGTCGGCGAACCCAGCGCCAGCACGTAGACCAGCATCGCTTCGTTGTAGCCACGCCAATCGTGATCGATGAATCCTTTTCCCGGATTCCAACCCATCGAAAGCAAAGGCGGCCGCGCCTGCATCCAATCCCATTCGACGCGGCGATACAGGTCGTCGGCGATCGTGCGGATTTCGCGCTCGGCCGAAGCATTGCCGTCGTAATAACTCTGCGCGAACAGCACGCCCATCATCAACAAGCCGGTATCGACGCTGGACAGCTCCACCCAGTCGTCGAACCGCTGGCCGCTGCGCATGTCGAGGAAGTGATAATAGAAACCGCGATGGCCGGCCATCCCCTTCGCCTCGGGTCCGACCGGCGCATCGCGGAGGAACTTCAATGTGATCAACGTCCGTTCGATCGCCTCCTCGCGGGTGATCCAGGTCCGCTCCACGCCGATCGGATACGCCGTCAGCGCAAAACCGACCGCAGCAATGCTGGAAAACGGCCGCGACGGATGACGATCCGGCGCAAGCCCGTTGTCCACGTTCGTGGTGTCCCAGAAGAAATCGAAGGTACGCCGTTCGATATCGTCGAACAGCGGCGGCAGCGTTGCGGTCGCCGCCGTTGGCGGTCGCAGCAGGGTGTCCGCCGTGCCCGGCGCCGCCTCGGGGGAGTGGCGGCACGCGGCGAGCACGGCGAACGCCATGCAGAACAAAGTCGTGGCGGCGGTACGGAGCAGCGGCTTGCGCAAACGGAACTCCTCTGTCGACGGAGAAAACTGCGGCTACCCGCCCGCGGCGGGCAGCCGGCGCATCGGCATCACCAGCTGAAGCCGACCGAGACCTTGAACAGACGCGGCGACCAGATGGTGCCGTTCCCGTTGCGACGACCGAAGTTCGCGTTGGAGTCTGGCGACGGCCCCCCTCTCCACGTATCGTAATCGGTGAAGTTGCGCCAATTGAAGACGTTGAACAAATCGCCGCGCACCCGGAACTTGATGCCCGCACCGGTATCCCATTCTTTCTGTACTGCTAGATCCAGCTGCTTGAAGCCGATGGTGTCGCCCGGCGTATAGGGGTCGAAGAAACAGTTGTCGAAGCTCACCGCATCGTTGCAGTTGACCGCATCCTTCGGCGTCGGGCTGGCGAGCGTGAGTTTGCTGGACACGGTCAGCCCCGATATCTCGTAGATGCCGGTCGCGACGATGCGATGTTTCGGAATGCCGATCGAACGCAGGAACGGCTGTCCGTCGAGATTCGGATAATCGAACAGATAGTGCTCGTCCGAATTCGCGGCGTTGAGTCGATTCTCCTTGGCATCGCTGTAGGTATAGGCCACGGTGAAACCCCACGGCGATTGCCGCGTGAAGGGTTTTTCCAGCGACAACAGCAATTGATTGACTTTCGTCTCGATGCCGTTGTCGGCGAGGATCAGCGTACCGTAGCCGGGAATCGGGAAGCCCCAGGCCTGACTGCCCCATGTCGCATTCGGATTGGCGGGATTGCGATAACTGCCGTCCGGCCAACGATTACCCAGCGTGAACACGATGCCGTCGTGGCTGCGGATATGGGCCACCGTCGCCGAAGTCGTCCAATCGTTCCCCATCACCTCGAACGCATTGCGCATGCCGATACTGAACTGGTCGGAATACGGCGTCTTGATGTCGTTGTTGATCAGGTTCACTTCCGCGCCCAGATTCGGATTGGCGGCGACCAGTGCGGCGAGGCCTGCGGGATCGAGGTAGCCCGGGTTCCAGTTCAGGCAATTGTTCACGCCGACCGTACACGGATGGTCGGCGGTGTTGAAGCTGAAGGCGTATCGGGGAAACGTGCTCTTCGACTGCTCCAGCGCGAGGTAATCGAAGAGGTTGCGGTCATAGGAGCGACCTGCGCCGCCGAAGATGACATGACGTTGGTCCGCAGACAGATCGTACGAGAAACCGAGGCGCGGCTGCCAGGCGCCGTCGAATGCGGACCGATTGCTGCCGCTGCTGATGTAGTCGTTGATGTCGTAGTCGATGTTTGGCCCCTGCAGATTCGACCAACCGCGCAGCGCTGCGGCGAGGTCGGAACGCGTCTGGTAATTCTCGTAACCCGGCGTGCGCTCATAGTCGTAGCGCAGACCGAGATTGAGGGTCAGCTTGTCGTTGACTTCCCAATCGTCCTGGAAGTAGATGCCGTACTGCTTGTTGGTCGAGCTGATGTTGCGATCGGGCGTTCCGGCAAGCTGTGCGCCGAACTCGACGCGGAACGGAACGAACGCAGCGACGGTGCTGCGACCGGCATCCAGATTCTCGAAATAGTCGACGCGATACTGGGCGTTGTAGGGTTGCTGTTCGAAGGCGTTGATCTCGACCGATTTGAATTTCACGCCCATCTTCAGCGTGTGGCGGTCGAATCCGGTGAAGGTGAAATCGTTCTGCAGCGAATAGCCCTTCTGTCCTTTGTCCTGGAAGTCCTGGCCGCCGCCGACGTTGAGAATGGTGTCGCCGAAAGTGTTGCCCGAACGGCTGTCGACGATCTGGTAACCGGGGCCGATGGTGATCGGGCGCGGGCTCCAGGCGTCGTCTTCCGATGTGAGATGCAGATCGTTGAACCAGTCGCCGCTGCTCCACTGCCAGCGCAGATCGACGCGGGTGCTTTCGTTGGTCTTGCTCGACCCGTAGCTGTCGGTATTGGGGCCGTCGCCGATCCCGGTGAGTTCTTCTTCTTCGCGACGCTTGGCCGAGAGTTCGATCAAGTGATCGTCGCTGAGCTGCCAGGTGAGCTTGCCGAAATACATATCCTGGTCGAACGGCGCGCCGCTGGCGCCGAGCAAGCCCGAGAGTTCCGAGGTGAGATCCGCAGGATCGAACGCACTGCTGCCGATCCGCACTTCGCGCGGCCGGTCGATCTCCTTGGCTTCATAGCTGGCGAAGAAGAACAGGCGATCCTTCAGGATCGGACCGGAGAACGAGGCGCCGTACTGCTTCTCGCTCGACGCAATCTTGCCCGCGCCGCGCTCTTCGGCGAACGTCGCCGAGCGCATCTTCTGCGAGGTGGTGTCCCAGAAGAACTGGCCCTCGAACTCGTTGGTGCCCGAGCGCGTGACCGCAGTGATCGCGGCGCTGCTGATCTGGTCGTACTCGGCTTTGTAATTCGAGGTGATGACCTTGTATTCGCCGATCGCGAGCTGGGGGAAAGGGCTGCCGCTGCTGGAATCCTGACCGCTGATACCCCCCTTGAGCACGTAGTTTTTCTGGCCGACGCCATCGATGAACACGTTGATGCCGTTCGAGCTCTGCGCACCGCCGCGAAGTTTGCTGGAACCGTCCGCGCCGGTTTCGAAAATCATGCCCGGAACGGTATCGGCGAACGCCAGAAAATTGCGCGAGGCCTGCGGCAGCGCATCGATCTGTTTCTTGCTGACGTAGGTCGCCACTTCCGAAGTCCTGGTCTCGGCCAGCACCGTGCCGACCACCACCACCGCATCGAGCTCGTTCTCGGCCGCCTGCGCGATCGCTTCGCCGTCGAGGGTGACGGTTTCGCCGACGCGCAGCACCACATCGCGGGCGCTGGTCTTGCCGCCGGCTTCCACGCTGATGCGGTAGGTGCCCGGCGGCAGGCCGACCAGCGAATAACTGCCGTTATCGCCGGCCTCGACGCTGCGGCTGAAGCCGTTGGCGGCGTTGGTGGCGGTGACCCGGGCGTCGACGGCAACCTGGCCGCGCACCGTGGCGCCGGTGGACTGCGCGATGACCGCCGGCGTTGCCAGAACCAGGCAACTGGCCAGGGCGCAGCTCAGCAGAGTGCGCTCGAACCGGCGCGGATGCGTACGACGTGGTTCATTCATGGCTTCACCCCTCCCGAGGGCGTTGGTGCGTCTGGCTCAGAAAAATGGAAACGATTACATGCCCAGTCAAAAAAAAGCGCCCTTCCCCGTTCATGGATCGCCGCCCGGCCCGGACCCGGACCCGATTGCGGGCCGGCCTGCAGCGGCCGACCGGCTGGACTCGCGGACGATCAACTCGGGTACCAGCGGTGCGAGGCGATCGCTGACGTTCTCGCCGTTCTGCAGGTCGAGCAGCAGCCGCATCGCATGCGCACCCAGCTCGGGAATATTCACGCGCATGGTGGTGAGCGAAGGGACCACATAGCGCGCGATCGGAATATCGTCGAACCCCGCCAGCGCGATCTGCGCGGGCACGCGCAGCCCGCCCTGACTCAGGGCGAACAGACAGCCCAGCGCCATCATGTCGTTGGCGGCGAACACCGCATCTGGACGGTCGGCGCTTTCCAACAGCATCTGTCCGGCGCGATGTCCGGAGGCCTCGCTGAAATCGCCGGGCAGCACCCAGGGCTCGGCGGTGGCGTCAGCCTCAAGCAGCGCGTCGCGGTAGCCGCGCAGGCGCTCGAACGCGTCGAAGTTGTTCGGCGGGCCGGCAATGAACGCGATCCGGCGATGCCCGGCGTCGATCAGGTGCGCGGTCATGGTCCGCGCGCCGCCATAGTTGTCGATACCCAAAGCGAGGTGCTGGGAGTCGCTCGGCTGCGAATTGATCAGTACCGCCGGCAGCGCGGCCAGATTCTCGCTGAGGAAATCGATGTTGCCTGCATGCGGCGACATGACCAGCAGGCCGTCGACGCGGCCGCGCATGGCGCGCAAGGCAGACGCCTGCTCCTCGGGATGGCCGTGATAACTCGACACCAGCAGATGCAGGCCACAGTCGCGGGCGACATGG
>JBIITV010000063.1:0-25185 GCA_044340325.1 Lysobacteraceae bacterium | reverse complement strand
GAACCGACCACTTCGTTGAACAGTTGGCTGGCGGCGGCGTTGTCGAGATCGGTGAAATCGAAGACCTGGCCGGGTTGCAGATAGTTGGCCGGCACGAAGTTCTTCACGAACAAAATGGGATCGACGATTTTCAGCGTGTACGAGCCGCGCGTCACCGCGCCGACCTGGGTGTTGAGGAAGCCGTCGTCCCAGTAGATCTCGGACTGCGTACCGAAGCGGTTCTCCGGGAGTTCCTTCAGCGAGACGAAGAACGCGGCCTGCTGCGAGCCCGGCTGGCCGCCGAACTTGAAGCGCTCCCAGCTTTGCGTGATCAGCGGGCTGACGATGCCGTCGCCAGCGAAGATGGACTTCGAGTTGAGGTCGTCCGAGCGCCACTCGTAGCCGCCGGGCTCGGCGACGAAGCCGGTGATCTTGCCGTCCTGGAACAGCAGCAGCCCGTAGCCCTCGGGGACGACGATCTTCGACCCGTTGGTGATGATGTTGGAGGAGCCGCTGGTGTTCGAGCCGCGCCCGGCATTGGTGCCCTGCGGAACCGCCGCGAACAGCGCTGCCGTCGACGGCAGGCCGGCCGGCACCGTGTAGAAGTCCTTCCACTGGTCCGCGAACATGCCGCCGACCGCACCCACCACCGCCTGCACAAGACCCATGACTACTCTCCGCGATTCGTGGCCGGGCGCCATGCCCGCCATGCCGGCGAACTATACACGCGCTGACGGCGTCCGAATGAGCGGCAACCCGTAGGGCGGGTCTTGACCCGCCGATCGTGGAACAAGGGCTTTCCTACCGGCAATGTCGCAAGTATCGAGCGCTCGGCGGATGCGAAGCCGTTGTTTCATTCGATAGGCGGGTCAAGACCCGCCCTACGGGCCTCATTGACCCTCGGCATTGACCCGGGCTCAGAAGCGCATTCGCCCCGGGTTTGTTACGCTCCCCGCCGCTCGTCGATGAGTCGTAAGACGGTGTCTGACATGATGTGGTTTCGCATAGTGCCGCTGATGCTGCTGATCGTGGCCAACACAGTGCTGCATGCCTTGCCGTTGCTGACCGTTGCCGTGTTCAAGGCGATGTTGCCGTTCAAACGCGCGCGGCTGGCCTGCAATCCGCTGTTGACCGGCATGGGGGAAAGCTGGATCGCGGTGAACAGCTGGATGATCGATCGTTTCACCCGCACCCGCTTCATCGTCAGTGGCGCCGATGCGCTGCAGCGCGATGGACACTATCTGGTCCTGGCCAATCACCAGTGCTGGGTGGATATCGTGGTATTGCAGAAGGTGTTCAACCGGCGGGTTCCGTTCCTTCGTTTTTTCCTGAAACGGCAGCTGTTCTGGGTGCCGTTGCTGGGGTTGAGCTGGTGGGCGCTGGATTTTCCATTCATGGGCCGCTACAGCCGCAAGCAGATCGAGAAGAATCCTGCGCTGGGCAAGCGCGATATGGAGGTCACGCGTCGCGCCTGCGAAAAATTCCGCGACATTCCGGTGTCGGTGATGAACTTCGCGGAAGGCACGCGATTGACGCCGGGCAAGCATGCCGCGCAGGCATCGCCGTATCGTCATCTGCTCAAACCGAAATCGGGCGGCGTGGCGTTCGTGATCGACGCCATGGGCGACAGCCTGCATGCGATCCTGGATGTCACCATCGTCTATCCCGACGGCCCGCCTTCGATCGTGGATCTGATCGGCGACCGTCTGCCGGAGGTGCGCGTGACGGTGCGGCAGCGACCGATTCCAGACGCGCTGATCGGCGGCAGCTATCACGATGATCGCGCCTTCCGCGCCCGTTTCCAGCAGTGGATGAATAGCGTTTGGGAGGAGAAGGATGCGGAGATCGCGCGACTGTTGGGTTGAGGGGGAGCATCGAGGGAAGCGTAGAGCGGAAACATCAACGACCGACGGATAGCGAAAGGATGGGGGACGCGGGCTTGAGGACTCTCCGCGTGCTCTTGTTGTCCGCCGATGGGCTCCGTGTATGCAGAACCATCGCGGGTGAGACGCTCAACGCTTCACGCCCAACACCCCATCCAACGCCAATTCTGCCCTGAACCCCGCTTTTTCCAGCCGTCCCGCCACCTCACGCGGCACGTTGCGTCCGCTGGTGAGGGTGTTCGGGCTGCCGGTGTAGTGGAACAGGCGGCCGCCGCGACGCAGTACGCGGGCGAGCTGGTCGTAGAAGATCTGCGAATACAGTTCGCCGGCGATGCCGAAGCGCGGCGGGTCGTGCAGCAGGGCGTCCACTGATGCGTCGGCAAGTTGCGTGATCGCCTGCGTCACATCGCCATGGTTCAGCCGCAGGCGTCCACCGAATTCGGCCGCGTCGGGATCCGGCGACCACGGGTTGAGCGTGCGCAACCACAGCACGTCTTCATTCTTCTCGAACGACAGTATCTGCGCCGCAGCGGCTTCGAGACAGCACGCCGCGAAATAGCCGAGCCCGCCGCAGGTATCGAGCACGGTCTTGCCCTGCGGCTGCACCAGCGCGACCTTGCGCCGCGCATCCTCGATCGGCGATGCCTTCGCTGTGGGCAGCATCTTGATGCCGTCGATTTCGAACGTCGGTGCGCCCCATTCGGTCGGCACCAGCTTGATCAACGCACCGGAATAGCGCGACACCGCTGCGAACTCGTCACCATCCCAGTAATGGATCGTGCGGTCCTTTAGTTTGCCGGGCCACGGATAGCGCTGTCCGCGCCATGCCCATGCGTCCGCTTCCAGTCTCGCCTCGCCATTGGAACGACCGAGGTCCAGCGAGCCGGTCCACATGTCCGCACCGGCATCGCGCGCGGCGAGCAGCGACTCGGCGAGCGGGCGGGTGAGCAGGGGGCCTGCATAGTGCGGCATGGGGGCGATCTTGAGTGCGGGCGGGCAGAGTAGCGGTATGCCCTCCGCGTGTCTTCCCGGCGCGTCGCTGCGCCCGATCGAGCGGATCTGCGGGCGTTCGAAAGGCTGGTTCCGGGCCTCGCCGCGATGCGGCCTCGCAAGCGATGCGAAGAGGCCGCCCGGATTGGCGCGGCCTCCGTGCTCGCCTGATGCGTCAACGGCTCTTGTAGTAAACGTTGTCGATGGCGAAATCGACATCCGTCGGCGGCGGGTCGGACACCACCATGAACATCTGTTTGATCGAGCGCATGTCCAGATCGTGGAATGCGCTGAACGGGATGCTCACTTCATGCCAGGCGCCGTCGCGGACCAGACCGTACTGCTGGCCACCGTCGACGAAATTCAGCCAGCTGTCGCCGAAGGAGGAATTGATGCCGATCTTGAACGTGGACTTCGCTGTCGTCTTCATGTGGAACTTGAGCATGCCACCTGCGTAGTTGCGCATGTCGCGGTAGCCGGTGTAGATGCCCATGCCGTACCAGTTGCCTGCTGCGGCACGAAAAGACATCACCGCGCTGCCTTCGTACGGCGTGGTCGGTCTGGGGGTGAGATTGTTCCAGAGATACAGCTCGGCGCCATTGCCGTATTCCAGTTTCCCGGCAAGGCAGCACTGCTCGGTATACACGCCGAACTTGCCCTTCGGGGCCGCTGCTCTCGCGCCGATGTACAGCGTGCTTCCCGGGTTCT
Organism: Lysobacteraceae bacterium; assembly: GCA_044340325.1. Classification (GTDB taxonomy): domain Bacteria; phylum Pseudomonadota; class Gammaproteobacteria; order Xanthomonadales; family Xanthomonadaceae; genus Lysobacter_I. Next base: position 21,625 of record JBIITV010000063.1, on the reverse strand, counting down.
GGTACAGCCGGATGTAGTCGATTTCCATCTTGCCGGGCAACGGTGCGGTGATGCCGGTGGGCGAAAAGATGCCGGTATAGCTGCCGCCGACGGCCAGGTTCAGCAGCAGGAAATGCTGTTGGTGGAACTCATGCAATGAGGCCCCTTCGATGTTCGAGATCGCGAACTCGAAGTAGGGGATGCCGTCGATGGTCGCGCGGATGAACTGCGGGTCCCAGGTCATCCGGTAGGTATGGAAACCGGTCGTGAGGTCAGTGGCGCTGTTGTAGTCGCGCCCGTAGTCGGCCTGCGAACCGTTGTAGTCCCAGTGCACAGCGGCGCCGATTCGGCGATTGACCACGCCATCGGCGATCGCCTGCGCGTTGCCGCCTTCCAGGATGTCGATCTCGCCACGGCCCGGCCACACGCCGATCGTTCCCAGCATCCAATACGCCGGCCACAGCCCATTGCCGAGCTTCGGCATCTTGATCCGGGCTTCCAGCGTGCCGTACTTGTAGTGCATCCGGCCCTCCGTCTTCAGCCTCGCGGAGGTGAATGCGCTGCCCTGGAAGTTTTCGCGTCGCGCTTCGATGATCAGTTTGCCGTTTTCGATGCGGGCGTTTTCGGGGCGGCTGGTGTAGTACTGCAGTTCGCTGTTGCCCCAGCCGCACAGGCCGATCTGGCAGCCATTGCCGACGTCGTAGGTCCACTTGTTGGCGTTGATCGTGGGGCCGTTGAAGTTGTCCTGCCAGACCAGCGTCTGGGCATGGCCTGCCTGTGGCAGGCATGCCATTCCCGCGCCAGCGAGCAGGGCAAGAGTGAATCCGATGATGCGGGACGTGCGCATGCGATTCTCCTTGAAGGGATTGATCGGCCAAGACTCCAGTCATGGCCGGTTGCGATCATCGGGTTGGCTTGACAGCGCTGTCAACATCGGTCCGACCGGAGGTCCGCTTCGGTGTTTCCGGCGATGGAAATCAGATAGATCCAGGTCGAATCATCGCTGTGTCCGTACCCCTTCATGCTGCAGGGCAGCAAAATTCCGCGCGGTGCCGATGCGTGGCTTTGCAGGCGTCTACACTAGCGACCTCCATCCACACCAACCGCCCGCGCCTGGGCCCAGTCGCCGGACACCATGATCAACAACGACGTGCTGCGCAGCATCCGCTACATGCTCGATCTCAGCGACATCAAGGTTGTGGAGATCGCGAAGCTGATCGATCCGGAATTGCCGTTCGAGAAAGCGGAAGTGCAGGCGTTCGTGCGCCGGGAGGACGATCCCGAATACGTCGAATGTAGCGATCGCGTGCTTGCGCACTTCCTCGATGGATTGGTGATCTATTTACGTGGCCGCAACGACAGCCTGCCGGCGCGACCGGTCGAGAAGCGCGTCACCAACAATCTGGTACTGAAGAAGCTGCGCGTCGCGTTCGAAATGAAGGATGTGGACCTGCACGATGTCTTCGCGGCTGCAGGCTTTCCGCTTTCGAAGCCGGAGTTGAGCGCGCTGTTCCGCCAGCCCGGGCATCACAACTACCGTGCCTGCGGCGACCAGCTGCTGCGCAATTTCCTCAAGGGATTGACGCTGCGCGTGCGGGGTTCCTGACGAAGGGCGGCGGGATTTCGTATCGGCCAACAAGCCGGGCCGGAAAAATCCGCTCCGCGATTGACCGGTGCGATCAACCTGTGCTGTGATCTTCGCAGGGGATCGCATCCGCTGTTACGACAGCATTCTGAAAGGACACAGAAGATGAGTCATCACCATCCGCAATGCCTGGCCCGTGTTACTCGCTTCCTCGCATGTCTGTTTATCGGCTTTGCTGCGGATGCGTCGGCGCAACAGGCACTGACGCCGATCAACTACATGTCGGCGTCGCCGCAGTCCGCAGGCGTCTTCGTAACCGCGAACTACAACGGGCAGTGTCCCTCACGTCCGATCCGAGCACAGCTGTTCCTGGTGTCTGGCAATGTGACCACCTACCAATCCACCTGTTTCATCAATCCGGCGTGGAACAGCTACGACAACAGTACGATCGCCGATGCCAACATCGGCTTCTGCCCTTATCGCCAACCCAGGACGCAGAACCCGGCCAACACGTCGCTGATCCGGCTCTGGAGATCCACCGCCGATTGCGCCCGCTATGCCGATGAAGCGGGTCGGCTCGATGCCGGTGCCTATCAGGACGTCTGGGTGAACGGTTACAGCCCCTCGACGTATTTCTACGCACTGAACGCCGGCAGCCTGATCGCGGTGGACAAGGCTGCCTACCGCCTGAAGATGGATCGCAACGGCGGTGCCACCTACGAGTTCTACAGCAAGCGCGCCAAGCTCAACGGCACGCCGTTCCAGGCCAACGCGCTGCTGCCCGATGTGGGCGCCGCGCTGCAACTCGCGATCCATCACAACAGGCAGAACGGCGGCAGCATCGGCAACGGAGGTTGCGATCCGGGACAGGGCTACTGGAACCCGACCCAAGCCGGCAACTACTGCTTGTCGGGTGGCGCGGTGGGTGCGGCGCAGCCGGCGGCTTCGGTGGTCTGCGATGGTGTCAATGCCCCGGCCTGCACCATGGCGACTTCCAGCGTGCAGTTGGGAACACAGCCGGTACGCAATTGGGAATACGGGCCGCAGTATCCCGGCCCGTTGAATGCAGGCGATACGCTGCGGTTGGCGCAAGGGCTCACCGCCACCGATCATTACGCGATGTACGACGTGACCGTCACACACGTCGGCAGCGACACGAAAACCGGCGCATTCATCGAGATGCCCACGTTCTATTTCAACGGCGATTACCGGCGCTGGACCATCCAGCGCGGCGGCAGCAAGGTCGTGCACACTGTGCCGGATCGTCTCGGCAATCTGCCGTTGACGGCACAGCAACTGGGCATGACGCTGCCGGACTTCAATGCGAACGACCAGTTCAACCACGAGGATGTCTCGTGGATCAGCTTCGAGAACATCCGTGGCACGACCGATGATGCCTACACCATCGCGTGGTTCTACAAGCCGACCTTCCGCGCCGATGTGTCCCATCCGCGCTACGCCTACACCGTCAGCGAGACTGCGGTGTACCGGAACATCAAATTCGCCAATCTGCCCACCTTCAACATTAAACCGGGTAAGGCTTACCCGTTCCGCTATGTGGTGTTCCCGTACCGCCATGATGCGGTGATCTCCGGCCCGTACGGCGCCAACATCACCGTCGAAGAAACCGTAGCGCGGATGAAGGCGGACTTCGAGCGCTGATCGGCGATGCATCTCGATGCGCCGGGCGGAGTTACGCCGCCCGGCCGAAGACATCAGAGACCCCTTGCCATGATCGGGCCGGAGCCTCCAGTCAGAACTTCTCGCCCACCGGCAGATACCGCCATTCGCCCGCCGGCAGTTTGCCCAGCGACAGCCGGCCGATGCGCAAGCGCCGTATCGCCGCCACCTGCAGCCCCACCTGCGCGCACATGTCGCGAATCTGTCCGGGCTGCACGGCGCGAATGGCGAAGCGCAGACGGAATTCGTTCTGCCAGCTCACCTTGCACGGCAGCAGTTCGCGTCCCCGATAGCTCAGCCCTTCGCTGAGACGGCGCAGACCGTAAGGCTTCATTTCGCCGCTGACTTCGACGATGAATTCCTGCTCGATCTGGTCGGCATCCTCGGTCAGCCGGCGCCACACGCGCCCGTTCTGGGTCAGTACCATCAGGCCGCTGGCCTCGTTGTCCAGCGGCACCAGTGGCGTCAGCCGGATGAAGTGGTTCTGCAACTGGCGCACGCCGCTGGGATCCTCACCCCAACGCGAGCTTGGCGTGACCAATGCCGCAGCGGGTTTCCTGCCGCCGATCGCATCGAAACCGGCCGGCTTGTGCAGCAGCATCGTCGCGGGTTCCGGTTCTTGCAGCACTGCGGCGGGATCGATCTCGATGCATTCGTTCGACACCGGATGCTGCGGCGCTTCGATGATCTTGCCGTCCACCGACACCCAGCCGCCTTCGATGTAGCGCTCGGCATCGGCGCGCGAACAGCGGGCCAGTTCGGCGACGCGCTTGGAGAGTCGTTCGGGTTCGGTCATGGGCAGTCTCACGAGGGTGCGTGACTGTGCACCAGAACAGCCACACAACATAGTGGGCCTGGGATGGCACCTTCGTCGACAATGGCCCGCCCGGCTCCCGCGCTTGACTTCTGGGCGCAGCCCGATGAACTCTTGTCCTCACGAGGGCTGACGTCGGGCCTGTATCTAGAATCGTCCGCTCATCAGGAGACTGTGCGATGCCCCCCGAGAAAGATACGCCAAAGCCCGCTCCCCCCACCGATACCGGTGTGCCGGCGCCCAGTCTGATGTGGCCGCTGACGTTCAAGGACGTCAAGCTTTTCGACGGCAGCCTCAACGGTTCGGTGACTCAGCCGCAAGCGAATCGATACGATGGCCAGGCAGCCTATCTGTTCCGGAATGGCGACAGCCTTGGCGCGAACCTGCTGCTGGGCACCCAGCCGCTGTCGATCGAGAGGTACGGTCTCAACGGACAATTCGGGCTCGACAGCGGCGGCACCGGACAGCTGAAGTTCGAAGCGCTGCCGCCACTGAGCACTTACACATTCAACACTGACTTCAAGTTCGGCAACGGCAACACGCTGGCGACGGACCTGATCAACAGCCCTGCGGGTCTGAACGTCGGTGCCAACGGCACGTTCGGTCTCGGCAACGGCGGCAATGGCACGGGCGAAGTGCGTTACGACGGCCCCAATCAGACCGTCAGCGCCAACACCGGATTGACCTTCGGCAACGGCAGCACATTCAACGGCGATCTGACCAACAGCCCTGCGGGTCTGATTCTCGGCGCTAACGGCACGTTCGGCCTCGGCAACGGCGGCAACGGCACGGGCGAAGTGCGTTACGACGGCCCCAATCAGACCGTCAGCGCCAATACCGGGTTGACCTTCGGCAACGGCAACACATTCAACGGCGATCTGACCAACAGTCCTGCGGGTCTGAATCTCGGCGCCAACGGCACGTTCGGCCTCGGCAACGGCGGCAACGGGACGGGCGAGGTTCGTTACGACGGCCCCAATCAGACCGTCAGCGCCAACACCGGATTGACCTTCGGCAACGGCAACACATTCAACGGCGATCTGACCAACAGTCCTGTGGGTCTGAATCTCGGCGCCAATGGCACGTTCGGCCTCGGCAATGGCGGCAAAGGCACGGGCGAAGTGCGTTACGACGGCCCCAATCAGACCGTCAGCGCCAACACCGGTCTGGTCTTCGGCAACGGCAACACGTTCAATGCCGACCTGACCAACAGCCTCGCAGGCCTGAATCTCGGCGCCAACGGCACGTTCGGCCTCGGCAACGGCGGCAAAGGCACGGGCGAAGTGCGTTACGACGGCGCCAATCAGACCGTCAGCGCCAACACCGGATTGACCTTCGGCAACGGCAACACGTTCAATGCCGACCTGACCAACAGTCTCGCAGGCCTGAATGTCGGCGCCAACGGCACGTTCGGCCTGGGCAATGGCGGTAAAGGGTCGGGCGAAGTGCGTTATGACGGCCCCAACCAGACCTTCAGCGCCAATACCGGGCTGACCTTCGGCAACGGCAATACCTTCAATGCGGACGTCACCAAAGGCCCCAACGGCAGCATCTACGGCGCCGATGGCACGTTCGGGATCGGAAACGGCACGGGCCTGGCCGGTTTCCGCATCAATGAGCCCGAGGGCACCAGCGCCTACAGCCTCGCCGCCAGATTCGGCAAAGACCAGTACAACCTCGACTACGCGACATCGCCCGCTGGCAACACCTTCGGCGCTGGCGCACAGTTCGGTTTCGCCAACGAGAAGGGCGCGGTCAACCTCAACGGTACATTCGGCCCCAAGCTCTCCGAACTCACCGGCGGCGTCGTCTACAAGGACAAAGGTCTGGAATACAGCGGCAACTTCAAATTGAACAACGAAGCCGGAGGCTTCGGTCTTGCCGAAATCGGCGGCAAGCTGTCGAAAGGCAACGATCGCGAAAAGTTTTCGATCGAAGGCAACTACAAGCCGCAGAACAACGAGTATTCGGTGATGTTGAGCTACACCCTGAGCTTCGGCGGCGGCTCCAGACATCGGACGGCCGCGCCCACTGCGCAGGCATCGTCGCAGCAACTCGATGTCGAAGTCGCGAACTTCAGGGACAAGCAGGCGATCGCGATGCTCAACCCGCAGGACAGAAAGCTCTACGATCAGGCTGCGGCCGGGGTCGAGAAGCTCAACGCAGCGGGCGCGAATCTTCCGGTACGCGAAACCGCCGCCAGTCTGGCCGCGCTCGCCAATCAGCGTGGGCTCGGCAGAATCGATGAGGTTTCGCTCGGTAACCCGACTGCGGGCGGCAGGCATAATCTGTTCATCGTCGAGGGCAACTCCCGCGATCCGGCCGCGAAGTCCGCTTCCATCGACAGCGCGCAGGCGGCCGCCACGCCGGTGCAGTCCAGCACATGGACGCTGCAGCGTACGCCTGACCTGCCCGAAGCGCAGGCCGCTGCGGTCACGCAGGACAATCCGCAGTTGGCGACCCCGAAGCGCGCCGCGCACTGACGCTGAGGCGTTTGCGACACATCAACCTCGCGTGCCGCCCTGCGGCTTGCGTTCCGGGTTGCATGCGCACAGCCGAATCCGCATGCCGTCGCGTTCATCCCAGACATCACCGCAGAGCAAGCCGCACGATGACCAGCACCGCTTTCTATCCGATCGGTACGCCCGGTCAGCCCTGGGGACCCGCTGAAATCGTCGAATGGCGATCGCAGCAGATCCGACATCGCAGCTACGAAGCGGAGGTGGTCGGCGCGATCGAACGATTGCGCGCGCGTTTCGATGTGGTGCGCTATGGCCAGCTCGACTACGCCCCGGACACGTATCCGCTGTTCGCGATCCGGAGCCGCGACTGGCGCGACGGATTGCCGTGCGTGCTGGTCACCGGCGGCGTGCACGGCTACGAAACCAGCGGTGTGCACGGTGCGCTGCGTTTCGTCGATCTGCATGCGGCCGACTATGCCGGTCGCGTCAATCTGCTGATCGCGCCCTGCGTCAGTCCGTGGGCCTACGAGCGGATCCACCGCTGGAACCACGATGCGATCGATCCCAACCGTTCGTTCCGCGAGAACAGCCCTGCGCAGGAATCGGCAGCGCTGATACGCCTCGTCGCGCCGCTGCGCGAGAGCATCGTCCTGCACATCGATCTGCACGAAACCACCGACAGCGACGAATCCGAATTCCGGCCGGCGCTGGCCGCGCGCGATGGCAAGCCCTTCGAGCCCGGCGAAATTCCCGATGGCTTTTATCTGGTCGGCGACACCGATGATCCGCAGCCGGACTTCCAGCAGGCGGTGATCGCGGCAGTCGCGAAGGTAACCCATATCGCACCGGCCGATGCCAACGGCGAGATCATCGGCTCGCCCGTGGTCGCACCGGGGGTCATCAACTATCCGGTCGGACCGCTCGGACTGTGCGCAGGCATCACCGCCGCCCGCTACCGCACCACCACCGAGGTGTACCCCGACAGCCCGCGCGCCACGGCCGGACAATGCAACGCCGCGCAGGCGGCGGCGGTGTGCGCGGCGATCGATTTTGCGCTTGCGCAGCGTTAAAGAAGACGGGGCGGCATGCTCTTGGATAGCATGCTCCTGAATGGCATGTTCCTGGATAAACGAAGTCTCATTCGCCGTCTTTTGTCATCCGCGAAGCTTCGCTCGAAGAAAGGATGTATGCGATGCAAGTGAAACACATGACCCCGATCTTGAACGTGTCCGATATGGCGCAGAGCTTCGCCTGGTTCGAGACACTCGGATGGAAGAAAGGCTGGGAGTGGGGCGAACCGCCGAGCTTTGGCGGCGTAAGTTCGGGACACTTCGAAATTTTCTTGTGTCTCGACGGGCAGGGCGGGCGTGGGCGGAGCGGCTACGATGCCACTTTCGGCCCGGACGCCAACGAGGCCGCCGAAAAGGCCGTGTGGATGTCGATCTGGGTCGCAGATGTGGATGCGGTGCATCGCGAATGTCTCGAACGCGGCATCGAGGTCACCTGGCCGCCCACCGACATGCCATGGAACGTCCGCGAAATGCACATCCGCCATCCGGACGGGCATGTGTTCCGGATCAGCTGCGGCATCGAAGGCGCTGCGGGGTAAGTGGTGTCCGTTTCGCGAATCGAATCGAATCCGAAGCCGCCATTCCGCCTCTTCGCGCTGACCGTGCTCGCCATGCTGGCGTTCGCCGGCAATTCGCTGCTGTGCCGCGCGGCGCTCGATCACACGCGCATCGATGCGGCGAGCTTCACGACGATCCGGTTGCTGTCCGGCGCGCTGGCGCTATGGATCATCGTACGGCTGCGCATGCCTGCGGTTGCGGGTGCGGGCAACTGGCGTTCGGCGTTCGCGCTGTTCGCGTATGCCGCCGGGTTTTCGTTCGCCTACGTGAATCTCCCGGCAGCGACCGGCGCGCTGCTGTTGTTCGGTGCGGTGCAGGCGACGATGATCGGCTACGGTCTGTGGCGTGGCGAACGCTTGACGCTGCTGCAGTGGCTTGGACTGTTGCTGGCGCTGCTTGGCCTGGTCGTATTGCTGCTGCCGGGGCTGTCCACGCCGCCGCTGCATTCGGCGGGTTTGATGCTTTGCGCCGGAGCCGCCTGGGGCGCGTATTCGCTGCGCGGCAAAGGCGCCGGCGATCCGACCCGGGTCACAGCGGGGAATTTTCTGCGCGCGATTCCTTTCTCTATCGTGTTGAGCGTGTTGATGTCGAGCACGGCCAGCATCGACACTGCGGGTGTCGGCTATGCCGTGGCCTCGGGTGCGCTGACTTCGGGGCTTGGCTATGCGATCTGGTACACGGCCCTGCCGGCGCTGAAGGCGACCCAGGCGGCGACCGTGCAATTGAGCGTGCCGCTGATCGCCGCGCTCGGCGCGGTGCTGTTGCTGGGCGAGACGATGACGCTGCGGCTGTTGCTGGCGTCGGTGGCGATCATCGGCGGGATCGCGCTGGTGATCGCGCGCAGGCCATCGAGGACATCATCCGGGCTCGACCTGGTGCCGACCGAACGAGATGCCGAGCGATGAGCGGGAACGTTCGATTGCGCTGCCCATGCTGCGCTTACAGGACACTCGTCACGCGCGGCGGATTCGAGATCTGCGAGGTCTGCTTCTGGGAAGACGATGGTCAGGACGACGAGGATGCCGACACGGTGCGCGGCGGCCCCAATGGCGATCTGAGCCTGACTCGGGGGCGCGCCAACTATCTCGACATCGGCGCCTCGCGCAGGCAGGATTTGCCGTATGTACGAGCGCCGCGTGCGGACGAATACTGACGTCGCTGCGATCCATCCACTCCGGGGTATCGTCATGGCGACAAAGCGAAACACGCACTATCGGCAGGGTCTGGCTCTCTTCGCCAAGAACAGGAAACGCGTGTCCGCATTCTATGCGCAGACGCTGTCGCTCGCGGTGGAAGCATCCGCTGCGTCCCACGACGTGCTTCGCGGCCACGGCTGCGAGATTGTGGTCCATGCCATTCCGAGAAAGTATGCCGTCGACATCAGGATCTCGCGGCCACCGGAGCTGCGCGAGGACACGCCGTTCAAGCCTGTGTTCGTCGTCGACAGCCTCGATGCCGTGCGCGCAGCGGCGAAGCAGACCGGAGGCGGACTGAAGCCGATCGAAGCAGCATGGAACATCGGCGGATATCTCGCCCTGGATGGCTGGGATCCGGAGGGCAATCTCGTCCAGTTCAAGCAGAAGGCATGACGTCCGTTGCGGGCGTCTGTTCGAATCGCGGGTCTTGACCGGCCGAGACCTCACGGCGACAGTACTGCGGCGATTCACTCCTGTCGCGGCGACCATTCGAAGGAAAGAACCGATGCCCAGCAGACCCGGTCAGGTCCTGATCATCCGCCACGGCGAGAAGCCGGGCGACCCGTCGACCGACAGCGCCGCAGACGGTCCCGATTTGTCGACGCAGGGTTACGAACGCGCCGCCAGTCTTGCGGTGTACGTGCCGGCGACCTTCGGCAAGCCGGATTTCCTGTTCGCCACGCAGGCGTCGAAGAACAGCGATCGTCCGGTCGAAACGATCACGCCGCTCGCGAAGGCTCTGGGGCTGACGATCGACGACAAGCATGCCGACGACGACTATGCGGCCGTCGCCACCGATGTGCTGACGCATCCGAAGTACGCAGGCAAGCGTGTGCTGATCTGCTGGCACCACGGCAAGATTCCGGAGTTGGCCTCCGCATTGGGCGGGGTACCGCCGACCATGCATTGGAAGGGCCATGTCTTCGACCGGGTGTGGCAGATCGACTATCCGGCTGGTGGCGCCACGACCGGCCTGCCGGTCGCCGACATTCCGCAGAAGCTGATGTACGGCGATTCGAGTACCTGAGTCCGATGCTGAGTCCGATGCAAACAGTCCGGAGCTGAGCGATGGGACAGATACTGACGCGGTTCATCGCATTGCGCGACTATCTGACCGACGACTTTCTCGGTGGCCCCAAGTTGTTCACGCTGGCATCGGCGATCAACCTGCAGAAAGGCGGCACGCTGGTCTTCGTATTCGCCCTGATGTGGACCCACGACGTGTGGACACCAACGGCATGGACGTATCTCGGCCTGCACGGCAGCTATGGCCTGATCTGGCTGCTGAAGGAAGCGATCTTTCCCGATCCCGGCTGGCAGAAGAAGGTCACCATTGCCGGTGCGATCAACGCATGGCTGTTCGTGCTGGGCCTGTACTGGATCGCGCCGTGGCTGATCGTCACCCGGCACATCGAGCAACCGCCCGGCGTGCTGGGTGCGGCCATCGTGCTGTATGCCCTAGGCGTGGTGCTGATGGTCGGCGCCGACGCGCAGAAGTACTTCGTGCTGCGCGCGCGGCGCGGTCTGATCGTCGATGGATTTTTCGCGCGCACGCGCAACCCGAATTACCTCGGCGAAATGATGCTCTACGCCAGTTTTGCCGTCGTTGCAGGGCATTGGCTGCCGTGGGTGGTGCTGGCGTGGGTATGGCTGTTCCTGTTCGTTCCGAACATGCTGCGAAAGGATGCGAGCATGGCGCGATATCCGGAATGGGTAGCCTACAAGGCGCGGACGGGGTTGCTGCTGCCAAGCGTTGGCCGCCGTTCGCCGTGATCTGCGGAACATTGATCTACAGAACGTCCAGGTGTCTGCCATGACCAGTCCGCTGATACCGGCACTCGCCCTCGGTATTTCCACGTTGATCGCGCTACGTGCATCGTGGAGGTTCGCGCTTGGGCGTGCATCCCTGCGCTGGACCCGTGCGGAGGGCACGATCCTCGGCGTGCATTTCGACGAAAGCATCCTGCACAACCATGAGGGTGAGGACGGCGTAACGTTCTCCGCGCATCTCACGTATGCATATGCGGTGCGCGGGCGGCGCTACCGTTCGGAGCGTTTCACCTATCGCCCGACGCGTGGTCTCGGTCAGCGCCACGCCTATGCGATGTTGCAGGGGCTGCGTCGAGGGCAGGTGGTCGATGTCTATCACGACCCGCAGCGGCCGCAACGTGCGGTTGTGCTGCAGGGAATCGACAGCGGCAACGTCGCCGAACTGTGCTTCTGGTCTGCCGTGTCGCTCGCGTCGCTGTGGTGGCTGTTCGCGGTCTGACCGTCTGCAGTCCAACCTGCGCGGTCAGCGCCCCAGCCACACAGCGATGATGACCGCGATCGCATACCACGCCAGTTCCGCAGGCTGATTCGCAAGGCCGAACAGTGTCTGGGCGTGATCGCTGCCGAGGCGCTGCACCGATTCGACCAGCCTCAGGCCCATCGCGCCGCCGATCTGAGTCGCCGCGATCGTCCAGTTTGCGATCAGGATCGTCGCGAGCGTGGCCAGGACAGTCGCAGCCGCGCGCGGCAGTCCCGGGGCGGCGCGACCGAGCCGCAGCAGCAGCGCGATGTCGGCGGCGGTCAACGCAGCCATCCAGGCGCACTGGCGGTCGACGATCAGCGCCAGCAGCGTCCAGATCGCGCTCATTCCGAAGATACCCAGAATGGCGAGCAACAGCGGAGCGGCCACGTGTGTGCGCGGCGTGATCTGGGTGGTTCGGGCGGTCGTCATGCGCACAGAGTAACGGAGCGGTGCGTTTTGGCGTAGCGCGCAGCGCAGGCGCATGTCGCCGGTTCAGCGCGGACCCGATGCCCGGCCGCGCGCGCGGCCGGGCGTTTACGGTTTCGCGCGATCGATCAGAGCGATCGATCAGAACTTCGCGCGCAGGGTCACGCCGTAGCTGCGGTCCGGACCGGCGATGACCGTGGGGATGCCGAACAGCAGTCCGGTGTTGCCGGCATCGGTGAGATATTCCTTGTCGGCGAGGTTGTTGCCCCACAGCGCGACATCCCAGTGTTCGTTGAAACGCCAGCCGGCGCGCATGTTGAGCAGACCGTAACTGTCCTGTTCGATGCCCGGCTGGTTCTGGTCCTCGAAATAGACCTGCGAGCGCCAGCTGTAGCTCGGGCGCAGATACAGACTGTCGCCATCGGCCAGCGGGATGGTCCAGTCCAGACCGAGCGAGACGGATTGCTTCGGTGTCATCCGGAAACGATTGCCGGCGAGCGCCTGGTACGTGCCGTCCTCGTCGAAGGCGTTGAATCCGCCGTCGATGTAGCCGTAATTCAACCAACCGTTGACGTTGTCGCTGAAGCGGCCGGACAGCGAGGCCTCGAACCCCAGCGCATGCGCTTTGCCCGCGTTCCTGGTCACGAAGAACGGCGGCGGGGTGTCGTTCTGCACCGAGGCCTGGAAGTTGTTGTAGTCGTAGTAGAACAGCGACAGGTCGTAGACGAAGCGTCCGTCGGCGGCGGCGCCCTTCATGCCCAGCTCGTAGCTCCAGACGATTTCGGCATCGACTTCGTCGCTGCCGAGGTCGCTGACATTGATCATGTTCGGGCGGCGCCCGCGCGAAACGCTGGCGTAGGTGTTGATGTTGTCGCTCAGCGCGTAGCCCAGCACGGCGCGGCCGACCCATGAATTGAAGGTGTCGCTGGCGCTGAGCCGCCCGGCGGTGGCCGGGAACAGCAGATTGTTGCAGGGCGGTGCGCCGCAGGCGGGCGTGCCGCGGCCGGACAGCAGAAAGCCCAGGCTGGATGCGTTGCCCGGGTCGGCGAAGTAGCCGTATTCCACCGATTCGCGCGAGCCGCGCAGACCGAGGGTCAGCGACCACTGGTCGTTGAACCGCCAGGTGCCGTCAGCGAACAGCTCGAATGCGCGGATGTCGACATCGTTGCCGAAGGTTTCGCGGTGGTCCGGATTGAGCGGGATCTGCAGGAAGCCCGCCGGATTCGTCGCCGAAGGCGGCACCACCCCGGGTACCGGCAGCCAGGTCGATGTGCGCGAGAGATTCGGCGTGGCGTTCGGATTCAGTAGCGGAACGATCGGGAAATAGAAGTTAGCCAGCGCGGTGCCGAGCAGGCCCGCCGTGTTGGTGTTGATCTGCGGCGACAGCAATGCATAGAGCTGGCGCTCGTCGGCCTGATAGTTCAGATCGCGGTTTGCGGTTTCATCGAAATACGAGCCGCCGACGAAGCCGGTGAACTTGCCGCCGTTGTCGTAGTTGAAGCGCACTTCCTGGCTGAACTGGTTGCCCCAGGCATCTTCGGTGAATTCGATCAGATCGGCCTGCGAGCCGTCGGAGTCGAACTTGTCCACGCCGTCGTAGCGGCGCCAGCCGGTGATGGTGGACAGCGACCAGGTGTCGCTGATCGTGAAGTCGCCGAGCACGGTGGCGCCGTAGACATCGCGGTCGGTGCCCAGTTCGTCGCCGCGCTGCGAGTTCGCGGTGTAGGGATCGAGACTGCCCCGCAGATTCGGAATGACCTGGCTGCGGAAGCCGGTGCCCGGCGGCGTGTCCTTCTGATAGTTGAGGATCACATCGATGCCGCTGCTTTCGCCGATGTCGATGTGCAGCGCGCCGCGCAGCGCGCGCGTGTCCTTGCCCTGCAGCGTGCCACCGTCGAGGTTCTCGATGTAGCCGTCGCGGGTTTCGTAGAAGGCCGCGATGCGGCCCTGTACGTTGTCGCCCAGATCGGTGTTGTAGACGCCGGTGAACCGGCGTTGATCGTGGCTGCCGAGCCCGAGTTCGAAGCCTCCGGACGTGCCGGTGCGCGCCTTGTTCTGGATGAGGTGCAGTGCGCCGATCTCGGCGGCGCGGCCGAACAGCGTGCCCTGCGGGCCGCGCAGCACTTCCACGCGTTCCATGTCGAACATTTCCACCGACGAGCCGCGCGAGCGGCTGATCGAGACGCCGTCCTGGAACAGCGAAATGCGCGGCTCCTGGGTCGGGTCGTCCAGGTCGGCGGTGATGCCGCGGATCGAAATGCTGGGGTTGCTTACGCTCTGGGTCTGCACTTCCAGACCGGGCACCAGGGTGCCCAGATCGCCGTAATCGTTGATCCCCTGCGCCTGCAGGAAGTCGCCGGAGTAGGCGCTGATCGACAGCGGGACGTCCTGGATCTGCTGTTCGCGTTTCTGCGCGGTCACGGTGATCCGGTCGAGTTCGTTGGCGCCGGGCGCGGTCTGCGCGAGGGTGGGCGGGGCGATGGCGCCGCACAGCGCCAACGCGAGTGCGACACAAAGGCTGCGCCGGCGGGGCGATCGGATCGCGGTATGGTTCTGGGTCATGAAACGGCTCTCCATGAGGAGTCGAAAGACGCGGCGCCGGACCTCCCCCGACCGGTGCCGCCCTGGCATGTGCCTGCTTGCGTGCCCGGCCTTTATAGCGCACGGACATGACGGCAGGTCAGTCCGGTAGAATGACCGTATCCCAGCGCCTGAATCCGCGACTTTTTCGCCGCGCCCCCGACTCCCCGTGTATTCCCGCAGCAGTGAACCCGTCCGTTTCGAACGCGATTGCACCGCAGTCCTGGTGCCTGCGGGCGATGTCGTGACCCTGCCGGCCGGCAGTTTCGGCTACATCACCCAGGCATTGGGCGGCAGTTGGACGGTCTTCGTCGAAGGCAATCTGATGCGGATCGCGGGACAGGACGCCGACGCCATCGGCAAGGAACCGCCGCAGGCCATCGAGTTGCCCGAGGGTGCGAGCGACGATGAAGTGGAAAAACTGGTCTGGCGCCAGTTGCGCACCTGCTTCGACCCGGAGATTCCGATCAACATCGTCGATCTGGGGCTTGTCTACGAAGCCACTGTGGGTCGCGATGAGGGCGGTCTGCGTCGCATCGAGGTGCGCATGACCCTGACCGCACCCGGCTGCGGCATGGGCGACATCCTGATCGACGATGTGCGCAGCAAGCTGGAAATGATTCCCACGGTCGCCGAAGCCGACGTGGAGCTGGTCTTCGACCCACCGTGGAACCGCAGCATGATGTCCGAGGTCGCGCGGCTCGAAACCGGAATGTTCTGAGGGTCGGTACCCGCTCCGGGAACGGACCGGCAGGGGGCTGAACCTGCTGCGCTTGCGGCGACTACTCTAGAAGTTCTTGAGAGTTTGACTGTCTCAGTGATGCCCGGTGCTCGATGCGGCTGGCGACAGCTGATCTGAAGTTAACCAGTTCAATGTCGCTCCACGCAACTTGGCACGATCGGCGCTGGCGCGCCGTGAATCACGATTATCATTTTCGATCATCATGGAAGTCATGGTGTCGAGTTCGGTCTGTACGATAACGTCGCCGTTTTTTTCGGCTTCTGCATTCAGTGCGAGCAGCATTGATTTCGAAGTATTGCGATCTCCGCGTTTGTACGCATGCACGATTTCGATTTGATCCAGTCGATGTGTAATAGACCAAAGATTTTTTGGAACCCTGTGCCGGGCCATGTCGGCGTACCGCCTGCTTTTTTTCCAGTCGCGGCGTGCAGCTGCGATTTCGGCTAGTCCGGTTTCGGCGTTGGCGGTCAGCATTTCGTAACCTGCCTTAAGAGACGGCGACGCGATTGCGAGATAGATTCGTTCCGCACGGGCATACTCGCCCAATCGAACCAGCGCATCCGCTAGCGAGAGGCCCAACGTCCAGCGATCGGTATTTTCATGCATTCCATCCAGCATGTTTTCCGATTTCGCGGCGATTTCTGCAGCTTCTTCCTTGTTGCCGGCGAGTAGTTCGACCCATACTTCCAGAGAACTGGCGGTCCGCATCAGGGTGCCAGAAGGTTTGTATCGACATTTGACGAGCTGTTGCCTAGCGAGCTGCAGGTCACCTTTCGCCAGCAGGCTCTTCCCGCGAAGGCAGGCAATACGTGCGATTGCTCTGGGAGGCTGGCTCGAATCGAATTTTATGCCTTGAGTTTCCGGCTGTTCGAGGGAGGCGAGTGATCTGTCGTAGTTTCCCGTCAGCATTTCCATCATGCCCTTGTATTGAGCGATCCGCAGCTGATCGCTACCCCATAGCTTTCCGGCTTCGGTGATTCGGCTGATGCGTTGATCTGCCCGCTAAAAATCGCCCGCAAAAATATCCTCTCTGACCAGTTTGACTTCGACGATCTGCTGCGCAATATCGTCGCCTGCCATATTCGCGACCGTCAGTGCTTGCTGTAGGTTGCGCTTGCCGTCGATATGATCGCCATAGCTGAATTGACTCGAAGCGATATTCAGCAGAATCTCGATTTCGAGTCTGCGGTCACCAATGCTTCTGACTTCTTCCAGTATCTCCATCACGCGCGCCTCGCCTGATGAGTTCTGGCGGGTGATTTCGGCAAGGAATTTCGCGTGAAGGGCATCGAGCTTCGCGCCTCCGGATTCGAAGGTTCGCGCGGCATTTTCGTATTCGTCCGAAGAATGCTCTCGATCGTAAAGTGAATGGTTGGCCGTAGCCAGCAAGAGCTGGGCGGTGCCAAGATCGATCTCCCATCCTTTCTGTGCTTTTCCGATCAGATCGATTGCCCGCTGCGCATGCTTCGCGGCAATTGCGGTCCGCCCGTAGGCCATTTCGGCTTCTGCCAACGCAATGGCATGATGGATTCGAATGCGGCGCGGTTTTTGGCTCCATTCCGGCCGAGACAATATTTCGAGCGCAGCATCGGGTTTCGAAGACTGGATCAGCGTTTTGGCATGTCCGATCGCGAACTCTGCTCTCTCTGGATAGCGGGCAGAAAGTGCTGCATAAGCCGCATTTGCTTCGAAGTGAGAACCTGTCGTCGTTATGAGTCGCTGTGCGTCCAGAACTGCCTCGGCATCCGCGGGGAGAGGCGAAATACTCCTTCGAGCTGCGAGCATCTGCTCTGTGGCCATCCTGGTTTCGCCGTGGCGGTTGAGTGCTTGTGCCAGCAATAAGCGCGCCGGACCGAAATTTGGCGCGCTTTGTACAACATCCTCGGCGGAAGACAGGGCTTTGCTCCACTCCCGCCTGTGTATCGCTTCTGCGGCCTCGACATATTTTTTTGCTTCATCAGGGCTCAGCAAGAGCGACGGCCATCGATCCGATGCGCGATGAGGAAGCAGTTGTGCGAGCGTCTGCTTGGAAATCGCATCTACCATGTGCGGCACATCTGCGATTGATCCACGTAGTTCGATTTGCCTTCCGGCATCGCTTCCCGCCTGTGCCGGCAATCCATCGCCAACGCTTGTGCCATTGAGGGAGGCTCGAAGAAATACTTGGTCTGGTCGGCCTTGTGGGCGACCCACCATCAGCAATACGACACGCGGTGGATACGATAGCTCATCTGCGGTCAGATCCTCCTGGGTCATGCGGACCGTTTCCGGCAGACTGTCGAGCTTCCACGCGAGCCATGTGTCAAGAAGACGTAAAGTCCATTCGAGGTCTGCTTCAGCGCTGTCGTCGTTGACGCGGATCAGCACTACGCGTAATGCAGCGATGCTCGTGCCGTATCTGACGCCATCTGCCTGTGAACCAGCGATTGCAGATACGAACGCTAACGAAGCCGCCATTGCCAGCCGCTTCCAGATGGTCCATAGATGTCCTGAGCGCGATCGACGCAGCGCTGAGTGAGGGGCTGCGGTCACCACTGGTGCATCGGTTGCCTTCGCAGGTGCGCCTGGGTTTGACAACTCAGCACCGTCGGGTTGTCTTGGAAGGGTTGCGATTGAAACAGGCCCCGGTGGCTCGAAGACGTAGCCGCTCTTGGCGACCGTGCGGATCCATGACTTGTTCTCGTCGCCGAGCGCTCGGCGTAGCATCCATATGCTTTGCGAGAGATTAGCGTCGTCGACTAATAGCTTTGGCCACACGCGTTCGAACAGTGCCGAGCGGGTGTGAAGTACATGAGGCTCGGACATAAACACCAGGAGCAGATCGAAGACCCGTCGCGAAAGCTCAACGGTCTCGTCCTGGCGAATCACGCGTCTGAATCGAAGATCGATCAACAACGATTCCACTCGCAGATGAGTTGTCTTCGGGGGCCATACGGAGTCGTTTGGATTCATTTCGCAATGTCTTGTCAGTGATGCCGTAGACCAAGCCCATTTGCGTGTTCTCGCAGGATTCTTCAGAGGAGAGCAGGCTGTCTTCTTGTTTGCGCTATGGCCGATAGTGATTCTGAAGTCTGCACGATCCGCTGGCGATGACATAAAAGCATGTCGTTATCTATTGCTTGCCTCCCACGTCCCGCTTGTCTGCCCAATGCCCGAGGTGAAGGCAGGGGTTTCATTCTGACTGCGACTCGGTGAGCGTGCTTGACCAAGGGCCGGTCGACAGTCCGCAGCAGTGATCGTCATAAGGCAGTGGCGCAAAAATGTGATGCAAGTCTCGATTAGAGACGAATTAGAGAAGAATTTGACTTGATCGGACAGATTTATCCACAGCGGCTAGGGCCTTATCGATGTGCCGAGCCATGTCGAAAATGCCCGAGGGCAGGGTGCCAGATGAGTAGGCAGGGCAGTTCCAAGGCCATCAGAAACATCCCACTCAAACGACACTCTCAACATCGAGGTAACGTTCGAAATGATCCCTACATCAAAGATGCTGCATCGCACCATTCTGGCTACGGCCGCCGTTCTCGCACTGTCCTCCCCGCCGGCCTTCGCCGGTAAAGTACATCTTGCAGGCCTGCAATCCGCAAACGCATCGGACAGATCGTTTGATCAGTTCATCGTCAAATATCGCGATGGCAGCCAGGAACGCAAAGACCCCGCTGCCGTCAATCGCGGCCTGAGCCGTGCGGCACAGGCCCTCGCTGCTTCGACGAGCAAGATCCAGAGTGGCAAGGGCGGCAGCCG
This sequence comes from Lysobacteraceae bacterium, assembly GCA_044340325.1. Lineage (GTDB taxonomy): Bacteria > Pseudomonadota > Gammaproteobacteria > Xanthomonadales > Xanthomonadaceae > Lysobacter_I. Next base: position 2,496 of record JBIITV010000063.1, on the reverse strand, counting down.
CGTGGGCGGTATCGGCGTCAGGCATCTTCGCCGGATGTCGTTGGGAGCCGATGTGATCCGTGCCGACCGCAAACTTGATCGCCTCGACGCGGAAACCCTGATGCGCCAGATTGCGGCCGACCCCAATGTGGTCTCCGTGGAAGTCGATGGCTGGAAGCGCCCAGTCCTCACACCCAACGATCCGACATATGCCCAGCAATGGCACTACCAAGCGACGAGTGCCGGCATCAGCCTACCCGCCGCGTGGGACGTGGCAACCGGTGCAGGCATCGTGGTTTCAGTAATCGATACGGGCAGCACACCGCATAGCGATCTCAATGCCAACACGATCGCCGGCTATGATTTCATCACCGATTCAACGACGGCCCAGGATGGCGGTGGTCGCGACAATAACGCCAATGATCCGGGCGATTGGTTCAACAATTATGCTTGTGGCGGCAACAGGCCAGAAGACGAGAAAGGGAACTCCAGTTGGCACGGCACCCATGTGGCCGGCACCGTTGCCGCAGTGACCAATAACGGCAAAGGTGTTGCCGGCGTCGCGTTCGGCGCAAAGGTTCAGCACGCGCGCGTGCTGGGCCGCTGCGGTGGTCGCGACTCGGACATCGTCGATGCGATCGTCTGGTCCTCCGGCGGTACCGTCAGCGGTGTGCCTGCGAACCCCACGCCTGCGAAAGTACTCAACTTGAGTCTCGGCGGCCGTGGTGCCTGCTCGGATTCATACGTGAACGCTATCAATTCCGCCAGGAGTCGCGGTGCCGTAGTCGTTGTGGCCGCTGGTAACGATGGCAACCCTGTTTCGGAGAACACTCCCGCGAACTGCCCCGGTGTAATCACGGTCGGATCCTCAGACAGAAACGGCGGGCGCTCCATTTGGGTCCGAGGTCAGGTGGAATCATCCCATGGAGCCGCTGTCGACATCGCTGCGCCCGGCAGCAGCATCTGGTCAACGATGAACTCGGGCGCAACCAGTCAATCTGCCGAAAACTATGTCTCCTACAGCGGAACGTCGATGGCGACCCCGCATGTGGCCGGTGTTGTTGCCCTGGCCCAGAGCACCCGCAGGGCACTGGGTCTGGCACTGTGGACGCCCGACGAAGTCGAAGCGAAACTGAAAGCGACAGTCAAGCCGTTCCCCGTGTCGATCGACAAACCGATTGGTGCGGGTATCCTCAACGCCGCTGCTGCGGTCGCTGCGGCAGGCGGCGGGACCACCCCTCCGCCTCCGCCTCCGACCGGCAACGTGCTGACCAAGGGCGTGCCGATCAATGGTTTGTCGGCTGCGTCCAATGCAACGCTGACCTATACGTTCAACGTTCCTGCAGGCTCGACCAATCTTCGCATCACCACCGCAGGAGGCACTGGCGATGCTGACCTGGAAGTCCTGCGTGGCACATCCGCAGCTTGCCCGAAGAGCGAAGGTACCACCAATGCAGAGTCGTGCTCTGTGGCCAATCCCGTGGCCGGCACCTACACGATCAAGGTCTTCGGCTATAGAGCGTTCAGCGGGTTGACGTTGAGCGGTACCTACACCGTCCTTTAGCGGTGCTGTCACGTGCGCAATGAAATGAGATGCGCGCGGAATCGAAATCGGCCTGACGAGCTCAGGCCGAGCCTTGAGTCTGGAAATCATGTCTTAAGCCGAGATTTTTCGCTTGGCAGAATGAGTGAATTTTCGCGCCAGGGATCAAATATTGACGGATGTAAATGATGACGGGAGGGTTGCTCGGATCATGAATTCGTCAACATCCGATGTTTCAAATGAAACTCATCCATACGTTAACGACAAGGAATCAGTTATGAATCTCAGTTCCAATCAACTATGCAGGGTCATCGTTGCGACCGGCATCGCGCTGGCGGTGCTGTCGCCTTTCGCGGCAGAGGCGCAAATCAAGCCGCAGATCATCGGCGGTGTTACCACCAGCACGCCACAGCCTTGGGTCGCCTCGCTGCAGTACTCGGGTGGACACGGCTGCGGCGGTTCTTTGATTGCACCGCAGTGGGTGGTGACTGCCGCGCATTGTTTGGAAGACAGACAGGGCAACTCCGCCCCACCGTCCTCGGTTCGTCTGGGATCCTTGGACAATCGGAGCGGAGGGCAGAATATCCCCGTGGCTCAAACAATCAAGCATCCGAGCTGGAACGGCCGAGTTAGTAGTGGTTACGATATTGCGTTGATCCGCCTGAGTTCGCCGGCGAATGGCATCACGCCGATCAAAATCGGCTACAACCCCAGCAGCGGGGCGGGTCTTCGCCTCTTCGGATGGGGTGATACCAGCGCAAGCGGATCCTCCGGCACCCGATATCTGAAGCAACTGGACACACGGGTGATTTCGCCTTCGAATTGCACCGGTTACCGGACCGGTGAAATATGTATCTCCGAGAGCTCCAGCGGATCTTCGTGCTATGGAGATTCCGGCGGTCCGGCGATTACCACCGGCGACGGTCTTCTGGTGGGCGCCACCAGCCGTGGTGGTGGCCGCAGCGGTACCTGTG